>NZ_DJGY01000034.1:0-142492 GCF_002435675.1 Acetobacterium sp. UBA5834
TGATAATGATGAAATTTAAAGCGTATAATTTGCTGAATAACAAACAGACATGCTCATTACACAATCCGGGAATGTAGGTTATATATGACCGTTTTCTTTTAAACTTAAGAAGTCATCGTTTGAACCAATAATGATGTGATCCAGCAGTTCAATCCCAAGAATTTTTCCAGAATCTTTAATCCGTTTAGAAACAGAAATATCTTCATGGGAAGGTTCGGGATCACCGGAAGGATGATTATGGAAAAGGATGATGCTGGCGGCATTTGAAACACTCCCTATTTCATTTCAAGATATCTCCTCTCAAAACCTTTGATTTAAAGGGGTTTCGAAATTCCTCGTTACGTGTTCCCGGGAATTCTGTTTTTGCTTCTCCCGTTCATTAACTTCTTTCGTAAGCGCTTAACAACAGTTACCAAACCAACGGCAACAATCGATATCTTACCTTTTTGCAATACGCATCATATCCCTTTAGCTCATCTTTAAGCAAGGCTTCTTCTTTTTGGATGCGAAGCACTAACATTGGTACGATTAAAAGCATCGGTACAATCGCAACGTAAGAGCCCAAAGCCAACGGAAGAAATAGGGATATTACAATCATTCCCGTATACATCGGATGTCGCACCAGTGCATACGGCCCTGATTCTATCACTTTCTGTTCTCTTTCCACCCGGATAACTGCGGACGCAAACATATTTTCCCGAAAGACAATAAATATAAACAGATATCCCAAAAGTGCCAAGACAGCTGATGTAAAGATAAGCCATAGTGGCACTACTGACCAGTGAAAACGATAATCAAGTCCTGGTAAAATAAATCCGAGATAAAATAATTTAAATATAGCTGGCGATTGATTGGTTTTATCTTTTTTTTGAACCGTTGATCTTCGCTCTAGAAATTCAGGTGCTTTTTTTGAAAAGTAAAGAGTGATTCCAAGTGTAATCAGAGTGAAACCACCCCATACCATCCAAGCCTCCCAAAAATGCAGACTTCCTGCTGGCAGAAAAAAGATTACCCACAATAATATAGTCAGTATTAATGGAACTAGAATCTTTTTTTCTTTCATAAATAATCCTCCGTTCCTTTATAATTTAAATATTTTTGAATAAGTGCCTTGTGACGCATTTGTGCTGGTGATAGCACTTGCTTTGCCATATCATCCATCAGTTGTTCTTTGGACTCACCCAAGCCAATCTGACCATAAAGCATTTCTTTCAGTTCTGGCGCTGCCTTAATAAATTCGCTTCCTTCTCTGGCAAGACGCTCCACTTCTGGATCATTCTCTGCCATTGTACGTAAAGCAGCTAAACGTTCCCCAAATGCCACCGCTCTCTGATAGTCATTGGGATGTTCTTTGAAATATTGCGCAATACCGTGTAAATTCTCCTTAAACTGGTCGCCCCACTGAAAATCCTCTATGATCCCAAAGGCTTTATGATGCTGTTGAATTGCTTCTGGACTTTCCCGAATTTTATAAGCCTCTTGTATGGGCTCAAGTATCTTAGTTATCTCTTGGAAAGTATCAGAGTGAAAAGTGGCCTGCTCTATTGGAATAAGTGTGTCTTTTAGCAACTCATCCACCTTCAATAACTGCATTTCAATTCTTACCTTTTCTCTTATTAGCTCCTGTTTCCAATAAGAAAGAAATTCTCCTAGATTATGCGGTTCTCCTGCATCACCCAAAATTTCTTTGATTTTTGTCAAATCCAAACCAAACCCCTTTAAATGCTGAATCATACTCATCCTTGCCATCTCTTCTGCCCCATAGATACGATACCCATTTGTTGATCGCCTTGGTGTTTGTAACAGTCCGATTTTATGATAATACAAAATGGTCTTACTTGTACATCTTGTCAGTTTTGCAAATTCTCCAATTGTTATATCGCTCATCACACTCGTCCTCCTTAAAAACATTATAAACCTCACTCTTAGGGTGAGGTCAAGAAAAATATGATATATTCATTAAGCACATTAATAAGGTAAATGCCCGGTCTGGCAAGTTGGTTTGATTGAATGTGAATACGGTTATTCATAGGTCATGTCAGTTGATATCAGAAGGAATGCCAAGAATACAAGGTATAGGTATCCTAGCATTATGGTATTTTTACGGATTAAATTATAGATGTAGCAGATGCGTGTTAAGAGATTTAGTTGTATAAAAACGACTAATTTTGAAGCGGTTTTTGATTTTGAGTATGACCTTCTCCGCCACCATGAACTCGCATCAAATATGATGTTAGATAGAATCTGTTACGATTGTAGCAGGTTTTTTTATTTGGAAAAAAGAAATGCTATTCTTACTTTTGGCGATTATCTGGTATTTTGTTTGATGTGACGATATAATTAAAAATAAAACAGTACGAGGTATTATTTATGAAAAAGAAATTGGCAGTGCTTCTGGTGTTATGTATGGTTGTCACACTCGCGGCTTGCAGTACTCAAACCAAAGAAAAGTCAGCGAATGAAAAAAGTGATATTTATGTTGGTTACACAACCGATGCCGATCAATTCATTGATGTCCCGAATCTCCGCCAATATGGCGATTATACCTGCGGTACCACCTGTGTGCAGATGCTGATGAATTATCTATATCCACAGATTGGGGATAAGAATCTGTCAACCTACGAACATGATCTGGGAACCACGCCTGAGAATGGTACGACGCCTCAGCAGATTTACAATTATTTTAAATCCCAAGGGGTTAATGTTGAGAAAAAAGAAAATATTTCAATTGAAGAACTGGTTTCATTGATTGATGCTGGCGATCCGGTGATGATGTGTATTCAAGCCTGGAGTGATAAATATAACACAACCGATCCCAATGCATCAGACCAGGCCTATCTTGCCGATGGTCACTGGGTGATTTGTGTGGGCTATCAAAAGACAAATGATGGATATCAATTCTATTTTAATGATCCAGCCTGCGTTGGTTATTGCCTGATGTCTCAGAGTGATCTCGAAAACCGTTGGATTGACATGGATGAATCAGGTACGATCTACACGCGCTTTGGCTTAGTCATAAAGGGTGCATCTGAATTTAATAATAGTGGGGTGTTCTATCTCAATTAAAGGTATTCTGTCAATAAGCTAATTTTTAGGATTATTCTGATAGTTGTCATGCAGTATTGTTTATCCAGTCATGTTTGGTGTCATTGATCAACTGCTTTTTGAAGGTGATGAATATTGCGAGCTGTTTAAAATCGATGGAAATGGCTATATGAGTTATGACAGAAAATGGAGGTAGAAAGCATATTATATGGAATTAACCCAAATTAAGTGATCCCCACATCCCAGACACTGCGCCGATAGAAAGTAGGTTTTATCAAAAAAGACAGAGATAAGGACGTGAAGATGAAAAAGAAACTTATTAAAACAGCAGTTTTATTTATCAGTATCGTAACATTTATTGCACTTTTCGCAATGGTGTTCGGGAGTGCGAATCTTGTCATTGCAATTAGTACCGTCTTTGCAATACTGATATACTTGTCGAAAAATATGACTGCGAATCCGATAAAAAATCTTATAAGATTGGTAACATTTAATGTTGTCATGGGCATTGTTGCATATATTTCTTCGATTAATATTCTTTTGGCCATTCCGATTGATTTTTTAAGTCTGTTCATGATTGCAAGCGCACTAAGCTACACCATTAGTTCACCAATGTCTACCCCGTTTAGCTTACAGTATGTGTTTTTAATTTCATTTCCAGTTAGTTTGGAAGAAATGCCACTGCGACTGGCTGCTTTAGCAGCGAGCGCTGTTTGCATCATGTTTGTGCAATTAGTGGTAAACAAGGACAGTGTTAAAAAACAAACTAAAATTATAATTCCAGAAATTTGCAGTGGTCTCGAAAATAAGATCAGCAATGTCAAAAATAATCTGAATGATGAATTGGTTGATTGTAAAATAAAAGCATATATCAGTCGTCTGAAACAAGTGATTTATGAATCGAGAAAGGACAACTATTATTTTAATAATGAAAGTGAAATCAAATTTAATGTTCTGATTGCTTTGGAAAATATAAATGACCTGTTAAGTCGCCTTAAAAAAGACAGCGAAGCGGACGCTTTCCTTGATGAGGCAGTGGCTTTAATAAATAGTTTTAAACGATCTGTAAAAGATTGCGATGTCAATCAAACAAATCATTTAGATCCTTTGTTTGATGCCTTTTTTCAAAAATATAATCTCGATAATACAAAAGATCTAGTAATGATGAAATTGGTTTATCAGTTGCAGTGCTTAAGCGATTATTTAAATAAAATGAAGAAGTCGGATCAAATTAATAAAAAAGAGATTACAAAAAATGAACAACGAACAAATAATTTTAAGTCAACAAAAAAATTTAAGGTAAAACTTTCGATCGATCCATTAAGTCGGTCATATGCGTTTCGATTGGCCTTTGCAATTTCTGTATTTGCATTTATCGTAAACTATTTTAACCTTCAACATGGCAATTGGATTCTGTTCACAATTTCTTCACTAACCTATCCATTCTATGAAATCTCAAGGCAAAGAACGGGAAAACGAATTTTTGGTACAATAATTGGCGGAATTATTGTTATTATACTCTTTTCGTTTTTACAACTAAGAGATGCAGGAATAATCGTGATGGTAATCACCTTATTTTTGACAATTTTCTTTATGGATAATTACACCTATTCAATGATTTTTTCAACAATAACGGCAATCAGTTCGTTTGTGTTAGTGGAGAATTCAACTAATCTGAGCCTTGACAGAATTATCTATGTTATTATTGGGGGCGTGTGTGCCGTGTTATTGAGTAAACTCGTTTTACCCTATCAAGAATCTGACGCAGAAAAAGATTTGAAGAAAATGTATGACGAGATTATTGTTGGCTTTTTCAATGATATTGGAAGTGCGCAGAATTATACGGATGATTTTAAACATAAGATAATGAATTTTATGCTTTTTACCGGCATGATTGAGGATAAATTATCGGCGTTGATAAAAGTTTCAAATGCGGAAATGATCACGTCTTTTATTGGCGTCAGACATGCATTGATCCTTAATATCTATAACGAATACCGCTGGTTGCTGGCAAATAAAAACTGCATCAAAGATTATAAAAATATCTGCCAGGATATCAGCAAAAATGACAAGTATCGAAATACCGAAAATGATGAACAGTTAATTGGAGAAATAATTAGTCAATATTCATTAAAAAATAAAGTCGTCGTTTGGGAAAGTATCGAAATAATAAGATCAATGAATCAATTGGATCTGTTTAAACGGTCGAGTGGGAATTAGCGCATGTAAAATTTTAAATGGTCTTTGACAAGGTCATTATAAATTTTTTCTGAGAACCGGCAGAAAAAACGACTTTGCAAATGCTATGTTCCAGCGGCGATAATGGGTATATAAAATACAATCGTTTTAGACCGCATCAAAAGGAGGAAAGAATGTTAGTATCAAGAAAATGTCAGGAAGAACAACTGCAAAATGTTTACGCGACCCCGGTGATGGGCTCGGTGGCCAGTGATGAACCGATTCCCCAGTATACGCTGCCGGAAAATCCATTGGCGCCGGAAATCGCCTACCGTCTGATTAAGGATGACCTGATCGATGAAGGTAACGCCCGCCAGAATCTGGCAACATTTTGTCAGTCCTATATGGAACCGGAAGCGGTGAACCTAATGGCGGAAACGCTGGAAAAGAACGCCATCGACAAATCGGAATACCCTCAAACCGCCGATCTGGAGAATCGTTGTGTCAATATTATTGCCGATCTGTGGCATGCCGCAGATCAGGATGATTTTATCGGAACATCAACGGTGGGTTCATCAGAGGCCTGCATGCTTGGTGGGATGGCCATGAAGTTTGCCTGGCGCAAACGGGCCGCAGAAAAAGGGGTGGATATTCAGGCTCGGAAGCCGAATCTGGTTATATCTTCAGGTTACCAGGTTTGCTGGGAAAAATTCTGTGTCTATTGGGATATTGAAATGCGCCTGGTGCCCCTGGATAAAAATCATATGAGCCTTAATCTGGATCGCGTGTTAGAATTCGTCGATGATTATACCATTGGTGTTGTCGCTATAATGGGGATTACCTATACCGGTAAATATGATGATGTGGAAGGTCTGAATAACCTTCTGGAGGAATATAACAACAGCCATGATCTTCCGGTCTATATCCATGTCGACGGGGCATCGGGAGGAATGTTTGCGCCATTTATCTATCCCGATTTAAAGTGGGATTTTAGACTCAAAAACGTTGTTTCCATTAATACCTCGGGGCATAAATATGGCCTGGTTTATCCTGGGGTCGGTTGGATTCTGTGGAAGGATAAACAATATTTGCCGACCGAGCTGATTTTTAACGTCAGCTATCTGGGAGGGAGCATGCCGACCATGGCCATTAATTTTTCCCGTTCGGCCAGTCAGATCATTGGCCAGTATTATAATTTCCTGCGCTATGGCCGACAGGGGTATATCAGCATCCATCAGCGAACCCGGGATGTGGCGGTTTATATCGCTGCCGAAATTGAGAAAACGGGTCTCTTTGAAATCTACAACGATGGGAAAAATATCCCCATTGTCTGCTGGACGCTCAGGGAGACGGCAAATAAACCCTGGAGTCTGTATGACTTGGCAGATCGGGTGAGAATGAACGGGTGGCAGGTTCCGGCCTACCCATTACCGGAAAATATGGCGGATTGCATCATTCAACGGGTGGTTGTAAGGCAGGACTTCAATATGCAAATTGCAACCCAATTTATCAATGATTTTAACCAGGCGATCAAAGAACTGGATGCGGCGAAGCTACTCGTTCATGGCGAGGATACCGGAAATAAAGGACCATCCGGTTTTATTCATTAAATTAACAAGACCCAGCTGTTTTGTCGGCTGGGTCTTGTTGTTTGTTATTGATTCAGAGTGACAACCTGGTTGCGACCATTGGATTTAGCCTGATAGAGCGCCTCGTCAGCCATTTTGACAAGGTCTTCATGACGGGAATGATGATCGGGTAGCAGGGTGGCAACCCCAATGCTGACGGTAATACAATTTTTAACCACCGATCCCTCATGGGGAATGGCCAGAGCTTCGACTTTTTTTAGCAGGCGATGGGCATTACTCAGAGCTTCTTCTTTGTCGGTTTCGGCAAGGAGAACGATAAATTCTTCACCTCCATAACGAACCACCATATCGGTGGGGCGGGACAAAGCGGTTCGCAGGGTATTCCCGATTTTAATCAGGGTGGCATCTCCAGCCACGTGGCCATACAAATCGTTATAGTTTTTAAAATAATCGACATCAATAAAAAGCAGCGAGATCGGACGGTGCTGTCTTAAACAGCGATTCCATTCCATGACAATGGTTTCATCATATTTCCGGCGGTTCCACAGTTCGGTCAGCGGATCCCGGAGGGAAAGACGCTGCAACTCATGGTTGATCAATTCCAGTTCATAATTCTGTTGTTCAATCCGGTCATTGGAGGCGGTTAGCTCCCGGGTACGCTGGGCCACCAGTTCATCGAGATGATCGTTCATCTCGGCCAGCTGTTCACTCATGACGGTGCGTTGCTCCAGCGACTCGGTAAAGGTTTTAGCCAGTAACAGCGAATAGAGGACCGCAAAGATCAGTTGGCCGGTAGAAGAGTTAGCATCGCCCTGAAAGATTGTTTGAAGGAACGATAGCCAGTTGTCGCTGATCCAGGGACTAAGGGTAATGATGTCCATCAGACAGGTCGCAATCAGAAACAGACCACCGAGTATGATCAGGCCGCTGTTTTTTTCCCGATGAAGCGCAATTTTAATCAGCATCGCAAAAAGATAGACAATCATCAAAACTGTCCATATCTGATAAAGAGGATTGATGATGGCGGCGATCCAAGTTGGGGTAAAAAGAACGACGAGGGTATAGGCACCAGCAATTATCTGTGTGGTTCGGACAATGAGTTGATTGAAATACTGTGGTAAAATCGATCGAAAAAACATCAGAATCAATGGAACCCCTAAATAGAATGACAGAGTCTGCACTTTATAAATAATCTCAAAATTCAGATTTTGAAAAAATGAGAATAAGAAGGCTTCGCCGATAAACAATGTTCTGATAGCCACCAGCGTGCAAAACAGCCCAAAATACAGTGGAGCCCGGTCTTTTCTTCTAAAACAGAATAAGGCCAGGTGATAAACCCCCATCATCATCAGGGCACCAAAAAGGAACAATTCATAGGTCAGGCCGAAGTAGCGAATAGTAAGGAGTTGGCTTTCTCCGCCCAGTTGAATGCTATTGAGCAGACCGCCACTGGGGCGGTAGAAATTGGATACTTCCAGGACAATCTCGTTTTCTCCCGACACGGCATTAAAAGCGACGACCTGGGGCTGATATTTGGGAACCATGGTTTCCCGGGTGGTACCGATGGTACCGACGGTGGTAATCGGCTCACCATTGATAAAAAGCTTGTATGCGGTGCGAACCTTGGGAATCTTCAGCGCCAGGATTTGATTGTCGGCAGCAGTAAATTTCAGTCGATAGGTAGCATACCCGGATCCGGGTATTTTTTCGTCGTCGATTTGATATTTATTCCATGAGGAAGGAAAGGGGACATAAGCGCTGAGCGTACCCTGGTCGATATTGGCGGGTTCCAGTAGCTGGTTCCAATAAAAAGCCCAGTCACCATCCAGCGGAATGATTTCATTTTTAATATTAAATTGTGTTAAGTCAAGCCGACCATTTTCGGATTTTTTCTCGATTGTCGCTTCTTGAATAGAGCAACCTCCCAGGAAAAAAAGTATGATAAGAATAAGGGTCAATGAGATACTGCGTTTATTCACGTTGGGACTCCTTTCGGTCGAGAAAAGCGGTAATTAAAATAATGGGCTAAGCATTGGAGTGCTTGAATTTACGGTGAAGTATTTTAATAGTGGTGTATGCTGCCGTTTTAAAATAAAAAACATTACAAACGGATGTGAAGTGGATTGTTTCATTATACATTGACAGGTTCAATCCCGTCAATTCAGATTTAGGATACCATCGCTTAAATCACATGCCCCAAAACGGTGAAGATGCATGATTGAATCCAAGCCGATGGTGCGGCCAATTCAATTGACAAAATAGCTCATTAATGCTATTGTGTTAAAAGTTAACAATGGCTAATAAAGGGGTTTAAATGAATAGGAAAAGAGTAAAAAAAATAGACTGTCTTGTCGTATTATGGATCATGTTGTTGGTAGTGCTGGCTGGGCCGGTTTATGGTTTGGGGACAATCAGGGCGGTATATGATGAAACAGCAACGAGTCTGTCAGTCACCTTTGACAACAACTATGCATCAGGATGGATGATTGACATTTGTCGGGATGAACCTGGGGATGATCTGGTCGGGCCTTTTAAAGCTTCAGTGGCGCAACTGTATGTGGAGCGCACCTCCGGTCTGCAGTCGGGAACACAGATTATTGATCTGTCCGCCGTATTGGCAACGGTTCCGGCTGGGGAAAACATTCAAATTTATGTATCGGCCTATACGCCGGAAGAAGATACCACCATCGAAGATGGGGATGCCGGATATCAGGGAAATGCCTGTGTGGCGGTGAAGGGGACAGCGCTTCAGCCTACCGCTGTGGTGACGCCGGAGACTGACCTGGCCACGGTAGCGGCGATGAGTAATGGTATCCCGGTTCTATCGATTACCATGTCAGATACGGATAGCAACAAAAACAATCTGGAGTACCTTCATGCTGATAAAGAAAATAAAATCAGTGCTATGATAAGTCTTGACGACAGTGCCGATCCTAACAACAATTTCAGTGGGGAATCAGCGGTTATCAAAGGCCGGGGAAATTTCACCTGGAGTCTTGAAAAGCGACCGTATCAGATTAAATTTGATGGCAAAAAAGGGCTTCTTGGCATGGCTCCGGCTAAAACCTGGGTCTTGCTGGCTAATCACACCGATCGGTCCTTTGCCAGAAATCGGCTGATTTTTGATCTGGCCAATGACATGGGGTTGGCTTATTCCTCGGAATCCCGGTTTGTGGATCTTTATATCAACGGCGAATATCTGGGTAATTATCTGATTTGTGAAAAGGTTGAGGTGGGCAGTAATCGGGTTGAGCTTAAAAATCCCGATGGGCTACTGCTGGAAATGGATAACCATTATGGGACGGCAGAACCCTATTATTTTACCACCACCAAAAGCGGCACCATCTTTACCTTAAAGGATTCTGTTGATGCGGCGGACAGTCCGGAGGTACAACAGGCATTTGTAAATATCCAGGCACAGATCAATGAGTTGGAAACCTTGTTGTATGCCGACGATCCCGACTGGGCGGCGATCAGCGAAATAATTGACGTGGATTCATTTGTTAAGCGCTATTTTGTCGATGAATTTGCCAAAAATATTGAGATTGGGATGTCCAGTATTTATTTCTATAAGGATGGCGACAGTGACAAGCTCCATGCCGGTCCGGTCTGGGACTACGATTTGTCATTGGGGAATATTGCCAAAGGGACAGTCTCGGAAGACTATGCCAAAAATATTACGCTGCGGGTTGAAGAGGGAATTGTTCGCAATGACTGGTATGCCCAGCTGTGTCGCAATGAGGAATTTGTGGCAAGAGCGAATCAACTCTATGCCACGGATGTAAAAAAAGCGATCGATAACACTGATGATAATCTCAATGCAGTAGCAAAACTGGTTGCGGGATCAGCCGAAAATAATTTTGGCAAGTGGCCGGTGCTGGGGGTGCCGACGCTGGAAACCACCAACAGTCGGATCATTGAGCATTCTTTTGTCGGGGAAATTTCCTATTTGCGAAACTGGATTGTTGATCGCAGTAATTATCTGGCCGGGGCCTATGGGGCAGAAATGCCGACGCTCACTTACTTGAGCCATGTGCAAAATCAGGGCTGGCAGTCGGCGGTTACCACGGGGATGCAGGCCGGAACCACCGGCCAGGCACTCTGTCTGGAAGCATTGGAACTAGCCATTAATAGCGATGAAAGTGCTGGCTCTCTGGAATACAGCACCCATGTTCAGAATATCGGGTGGCAGGATTATGTCCCGACTGGCACAGTGGCTGGCACGACCGGTCAGGCCTTGGGCCTGGAAGCCGTAAAAATACGGCTAACCGGCGAATTGGCCGACAAATATGATGTCTATTATCGGATTCATTCGCAAAACTACGGCTGGCTGGGCTGGGCCAAGAATGATGAGATTGCTGGAACAGTAGGAATGAATCTTCGGGCTGAAGCGATTCAGGTCAAACTTGTTACCAAGGGAACCTTTATTAAGAACACATCCAACCGTTATTTTGAATTATCCACGGCGCCAGTGGTATAATGTTTATGGCTGCCAGTTGCACCGAAAAGTTAAGAGGAAACGAATGACAAGAGAATATATCGAAACGAAAATTACTGAATATCCGATATTTGAATATGCGTTTTTTGATCCATCAGAAATTAATTTTTATGAAGCAGTGCGAACCATCTGTAAGTTGGAATGTCCGCAATACGGAAACTCCTGGTCCTGTCCGCCGGCGGTCGGGACCCTGGCAGAATGCAAAGAACGGTGTCTGGGTTATGAACACGCCTTTATTTTTAGCACCATCTCGGAGGTCAGCGATATCCTAAATATGGACGAAATGCTGGCAACCCGTTGTGAGCATATTGAAATTGTCGAAGCAATCAAGACCAATATTTTTGGCGAACACGAGGACAAGCTGATTCTGACGGCCGAATCATGTGCCATCTGTGAGGACTGTGGCTACCCGGATGAGGCCTGTAAGCATCAGGACAAAATGTATCCCTGTGTCGAAAGCCATGCCATCTCGGTGACGGATATCTGCGAAAAACATCAACTGTCGTTTTTAAATGGCTATAATGTTATTACCTGGTTCGGGATGATCTTTTTCAACAACCGCCAGGGCGTTCATGCGGTTTAGAATTTTAAATTACCAGAAAGCGGGGATCAGATGGATTTATCATTTTTAGGGATTGCGAGTAATCCCATTACAGTTTTTACCCAGGCCGACAAGACAGCTTATTTACAGAATCCCGAAGATATTGATGGCGGGATTCGGGAACTGGTAGATGCCATTAACGCCATTCCGGTGTTCTTTTCGATGAGCGCCTGCCAGGGTTTTCTGATTGAGGAAGAGCGGGACGATCATTGTCCGGAAACTTATGTAGACTTTTATGTGATCGACGAGCAGTACCAGTTGGCCCAGCTACTGTTGGGATCGCTGGCCAGCAAATTTAATGCTAGCATCGATTGTAAGGTGGTCTATGAAGCCGATTTTGAGATGACAGCAGCGGATGAAATTGTACCGAACGGCATGGTCAAGCTGCGCCACAGCATCGAACTCTACGAGTTGCCAGCAGATTTAATGAAGAGCACTTATCAGGAACTGGTGGATCATGTCCGCAGATTCGGAGCGGCAGTAATATGATGGATAAGAAGGTCAGAGCTTTATTTGAGCCCTTTACAATCAAGCAGCTGAAGCTCAAGAACCGGCTGTTTATGCCGGCAATGGGGATTGCGACGGCTGATGAAAACGGGGCTTATACCGATGCGGCTAGCGCTTTTTATGTGACCCGGGCTAAGGGCGGGGTGGGTCTGATCATTGCCGGTGCCAATGCGGTGACCGCCTTAGACCCTCAACAGACGGTTTGTACGGACCCCACTCCTGGGTTTAACCCCGAGGCTTATATTGCGGCCGGACAGAAAATGACCCGGCAGATCCATGACCACGGCACCATGATCTTTGTACAGCTGGCGGCTGGTTTGGTTGGAGATAGCTGGTTAGAACAAAGTAAACGTTGCCAGACGATGACCCTTGCCGAAATCCGGCAGCTGGTGGCATCCTTTGCCGAGGCGGCCAAAATTGTCAAAGCGGCCGGTTTTGATGGCGTTGAAATCGAAACGGGATCTATGCTCGATGGTTTTACCCTGGCGCTTTATAATCAGCGTCGGGATGATTACGGCGGCGAGCTGCCAAACCGTTTTCGGATCGTGACGGAAATCATTGCTGCCATCAAGACCACCTGTGGCCGTGATTTTCCGGTGATTGTGCGGTTGGCAATGAAAAGCTATCTTAAAGCCGGGGGACAGCAAGCCTTGCCGCTGGAAGAATTTGCCGAACAGGGACGTGACGTCGATGAAGCCCTGGCGGCCGCAGTGCTGTTGGTTACAGCCGACTGTGACGGTTTTGACGTGACAGCCGGCATCGATACGCCGGAGAAATCCTCCTATTGGAAATATCCGCCGGTCTATTTTGACAAAGGGGTTTATCTGAATCTTAGTGAGACCCTTAAAAAAGTTGTTACAGTGCCGGTCCTGGCCGCCGGAAAAATGGATGATTCGGAGCTGGCGGCCGAGGCGCTGGCCCAAGGTAAGCTGGATATGGTGGGGCTGGGTCGGCCGCTGCTGGCTGATCCCGAGCTGCCTGTCAAGTTAGAAAACGCTGAAAGCCAAGTGATCCGGCCCTGTTTGGGCTGTAATGACGGTTGTCTGGCCCAGCTGATTGCCGGGCAGAAAGCCTCCTGCACCGTTAATCCGGACTGCAGTCGGGAACTGCGTACCAGGATTGTAGCGGCCGAAAGCCTGAAAAAGGTAGTGGTGGTTGGTGGCGGACCGGCTGGGATGGAAGCGGCCCGGGTCAGCGCACTGAGGGGCCATCAGGTGACCCTCTTTGAAAAAAGCTACGGACTGGGGGGCAAGCTGAAATACAGCAGCCAGCGGATCTTAAAAACCGCCGACCGCCAGCTGATCCATTGGTATGAAAATCAGCTGGAAGGCTTAACTGTCGAGATTCGTCTTGATGAACCGGCAACCCCAGAAAAAATAGCTGCCATCAATCCGGAGATCGTTTTTATTGCCCAGGGCTCCGAAGCCAAGCAGCTTGAATTCCCGGGGATGGACAGCGAAAAAGTGACCAATGCTATTGATGTGCTGACCGACAAGACCTTTGTCGGACCCCGCTGTCCGGCCATTGGCGGCGGTCTGGCCAGCTGTGAGGCGGCCCTCCATCTGGCCATGCATCGTCATAAGATGGTCATCGTGGACTCAGCCCCGGAGATTCTGGCCGCCGGTATCCCCATGGCTCCGGCTAACCAACAGATGCTGAAGGATTTACTGGTCTTTTATCGTAGCGAAATTATCACCTCTGCCACCCTAAAATCGGTCACTGAAGAAGGCGCCGTAATTGAAAAAAACGGAGAGGAACGGTTGCTTCCGGCCCATCACGTGATGATTGCGGTAGGTTTTGAACCAGCACCTTCTTTATATGAAGAAATACAGAACGACTACCCCCAGGTTTATAATATTGGCGATAGTCAGGCGATCAAAAATATTCGGGCGGCGATCTGGGCGGCCAACGACGTGGCCCGGACGCTTTAGTTAATCAAAATTTAATATGAAATTAATAAATTGACGGTTGTTGCATAAGTGTGGTAAAATCCAAAATTAGGGACTTATCAAATAACGTAAAACAGCTGGTGCTGCAGCTTTACGTTCCATCGTTAATTGAGTCGATTGGCAGCGGGTTTGTTTTCCTAAAATTAGCAATAATGGAGACATAAAATGATCACAACGACCTTTAAGCGCTATGAGAAAAAATATCAATTAGATGCGGTTCAATATGAGAAGATCTTGCCGATATTGCTGACAGAAATGAAGCCGGATACCTACACCTCAAAAAATGACAGCTATATGATCTATAATATTTATTACGATACCCAGCATTATGATGTGATCAGACATTCTCTGTCCAAGCCCTATTATAAAGAAAAACTGCGGCTGCGAAGCTATACCATTCCCGAAACCCTTGAGGAAAGAGTGTTTTTGGAGCTGAAGAAAAAAATCGGTGGGATTGTCAATAAACGGCGGGCCTCATTGCGATTAAATGATGCCTATAATTTTGTGTCTAAAAGAGAGTATCCCGAAGGATTGAACCAGAGTGAAGTACAGGTTTTAAAAGAAATTGAGTATTTTCTGGAAAATCGTTCAATTGAAGCAAAGGCGTATATCAGCTATCAGCGGACCGCCTATGTGGGAAAAAATGATCCCAACCTCCGGGTGACCTTTGACTGCAATATTAAAAGCCGGCAAACGCACCTGTTTTTAGAAAAGGGTGACTATGGTGATTTTGTGATTCCGCCCAATCAGTATGTCATGGAAATCAAGATTCTCGGGGCGATGCCCTTATGGCTGGCCCGGGCGCTATCGGAACTGAAAATCTATAGTTCCAGCTTTTCAAAATATGGTAGAACCTATCAGGAGTATCTAAGTCGGGCCGAGTAGGATCTGTCGCAGCCTGACAAAACCAATTTCATAACAGACTTATAAAGGGAGATCAGACATGTGGGAGACACTATTTTCATCAGCAACCAGTGAGACGCTGACCTTATCAACAACTGTCAATATTATTTTTGCTTCTTTATTGATGGGATTATTTATTAGCGTTATTTATATCAAAACCCGGGGTAAAGAAGGTTATTCCCATGGCTTTACGGTAACTCTGATTATGCTGCCAGCCATCATTGCCATTATCATTCTTCTGGTGGGCAATAATATTGCCCGGGCCTTTAGTTTGGCTGGAGCCTTCAGTCTGATCCGCTTTCGAAGCGCACCGGGGGATCCCATTGATATTTCCTATGTCTTTTTTACCCTGGCCGTCGGACTGGCCTGCGGGATGGGTTATATCGGCTATGGAATGCTTTTTGCCGTCATTCTATGCGCAGTGATGGTTATTCTCAGCGTGACGAAATATGCCAAACCGCGAGTCAATATGATGCAACTTAAAATTACCATCCCCGAAGATATCGATTTTCAGAATTGCTTTGAAGATATTCTAGAGCAGTATACCCAGAGTTATAAGCTGCAACGGGTCAAAACGACGGATTTTGGGTCGTTGTTTGAAATTATTTATACCATCCAGCCAAAAGATGCGATGGATCAGAAAGCGTTCATTGACCAGTTGCGCTGTCGAAACGGAAATCTGAACATTGTCCTTAATACTCAAATCAATAACGATATGGTCTATCTGGGATAGTATTTAAAAATCAGAATCAATTTAGCTGGTTTCATAAAATAAATCAAATCTGCTGCGAAAGTAGCAGGTTTTTTAGTTTGCAAGTATGCTATAAAAATAAGAGTGGAGGAAAAATTTGAAAGATCGACTGCAAAACAAGGGCGTGGTTTTGGCCCTGGCAACCCTTTGCTGCCTGCTCTGGGGCAGCGCCTATCCGGCGGTTAAAATTGGCTATGAGCTTTTTGGAATCACCACTACCGGAGCTCAGGTTTTGTTTGCCGGTTATCGTTTTACTCTGGCAGGAATACTGACATGGATCATCACCAGCCTTTATGTAAAGAAAATTGCGCTGCCGCAAAGAGAAGAGTGGGGCCGGATGATCAGCTTGGGGTTGGTGCAGACGACCCTCCAGTATATTTTCTTTTACATCGGCCTGGCCAATACCACCGGGGTGAAGGCATCGATTATCAATGCCACCTCCACCTTTTTTGCGATTCTTTTTGCCCATCTGATTCTGAAAAACGAGAAGATGACCCGGGCCAAGATCATTGGCTGCATTTTGGGGATGGTCGGGGTGATCATTATTCAGCTCAAGGGTGGCCGGATCGACAGCAGTTTTTCGCTGCTGGGGGATGGTTTTCTCTTTCTGGTCTGCATCGCCTCGGCGCTGGGGGCAGTGATGACCCGAATCTATACGCAAAAAAGCGATTCAATGATTCTGACCGCCTATCAGCTGATGATCGGCGGGGTGGTGCTGGTGATGATCGGGTTATTGATGGGGGGGTCGATCACGCAGGTTACCGTCCCGGGACTGCTTTTACTTGGCTATCTGGCAGCCTTGTCAGCTGCCGCTTTTTCCATCTGGACGATCCTATTAAAGCACAACCCGGTTGGAGTAGTGGCCATTTATGGCTTTATGATTCCGGTTTTTGGGGTAATCTTATCGGGGCTTTTTCTGGGTGAGGCATTTCTTAGCCTGCGGATTCTTGTTTCCCTGGCTTGTGTCAGTGTCGGGATCTGGCTGGTCAACCGGGAGGCGGGACGGATTTGAAAAAAGGTGCATCCGCTTGGATCCGGTTGAGATAACGATCGGAGCGCCAAGCGGGGGCACCTTTTGATGTTCATTTACGGTTTATTGGACAGTTTAAACAGCACCCGTGACAATGGCCTGATACCCTTCGGGATCGGTATTGCCTTCGGTACTGAACAGTAAGATGGTGGAGTTGCGATCAAGATTAAGCGATTGTTTCAGGGCGGTAAGACTTTGGTCGGTACACAAAGAAATCAGCAGCCCCAGACCGACGGCTCCGGATTCGCCGGAGATAATTGCCGGGTCAGTGCCTCCGGGATGGGCCAGGGTTTGCATCCCCAGTTTAGTGACCCAATCCGGGCAGCTGGCATAAAAGCTGGCTAAGTCTCTAAGAATCGGCCAGGTCAGAGGGTTCGGTTCGCCGCAGTTTAAACCGGCCATAATCGTTTCCGGGTGACCGCCAATCGCCACTGGCTGTCCCTGCTGCACCGACTTGAAAATGCAGGCAACGGTGTCCGGCTCAACAATGGTGGTGATTGGCGGATACTGATTGTAATACTGGCTCAGATAACCCAGCACACCTTCGGCCATCGAACCGACCCCGGCCTGAAGAAAAACATGGCTGGGCCTGGCAATGCCGCATTCCTGCAATTGCTCCAGAGCTTCGCTTGCCATGGTGGTATAGCCCTGGGTGATGGCGTTGGGGATGGCCTCGTAGTCGTCAAAGCCAGTGTCCTGAATGAGGATGTAACCCTTCTCCTTTGCCAGCTGGGCAGCCCGGCGGACGCACTCGTCGTAATTCAGTTCTGTGATCTCAACCGGGGTATCATTGATGGCCCGGATCGCCGCCGCCCGGCTGGGTTTAGAGCCTTTTGGCATCAGCACTATCGCCCGGCAGCCAAAAAGCGCAGCAGCCCAGGCCACTCCCTTGCCGTGGTTGCCATCGGTGGCGGTGATAAAAACCAGATTCTTAATCTGCTGGTGAATGGCCGTAGAGCTCAGTAACGGAAAAGTAAGGTCTGCCATATCGGCCTGGATCTGCCCGGCAATGATGGTAGCCATGGCGTAAGATGCCCCCAGGCTTTTGAAGGCGTTGAGTCCGAAGCGGTGGGATTCATCCTTAACAAAAATATTGCGAACGCCTAATTTCTCGGCCAAATCGGGCAGAGCCATCAACGGCGTCGGCTGATACTGAGGCAATGATTGATGAAAGCGGCGGACACCGACCACGGCGCTTGGGGATAACACTGGGGTTGGCTCCGGATCGGTGATTGGGTTCCGGCCTACGCCAGAGATGATGGTAATGGGTGAGTTCATCGGGGTCTCCTTATTATGGGGTGAATCAAGCAAATAGTTTTCGGATTTTTTTATTGTAGTCATTATATCACAATGCGATAATGATTAGAGAAAAAGATAATCATCATCAAAATATGGAGGTTAGGTATGAAAGTTGGAGTAATTCGTTGCCTGCAGACTGAAGATATGTGTCCGGGAACGACTGATTTTAAAGTGATCCGAGGGAAGAAGGGTGCCTTTGCGGGAGTTGAGGGAGAAATCGAAATAATCGGCTTTAATACCTGTGGCGGATGTCCGGGAAAAAAAGCTGTCACCCGGGCAGCGGAAATGGTCAAGCGTGGCGCCGACACCATCACTTTGGCATCCTGTATTACTAAAGGAAATCCGATTGGTTTCAAATGTCCCCATGCTGAGCAAATGCTGGCCGCTATTCGTAAAAAGCTTGGTGATGAGATAACCGTTTTAGAGTATACCCACTGAGATTTTGAATGGGAGAATGAAAAAATTGATAAACTAATAACCAGATGAGGATACCGTAAAAAAATTACAGTATCCTTCTTTTTATACTTGCATCTACAAGTCAGTAGGGTATAATCTAAGCAAAGAGAAGAGGTGAGACGCAAATGCTTAAGAATTTCAAAGTCAAAGGATTTAAAAATTTCAGTGAGCAGATTGAACTGGATTTTTCCGATGTTCGGGATTACTCTTTCAGTAAGGATTGTATTAAAGATGGTTTTTTGAATAAAATCATTATTTATGGGAAAAATGGGGTGGGTAAATCAAACATTGGCCTTGCCATTTTTGATCTGATAACACATCTGACGGATAAAAATGTCACCCCGGGATTGTATGACTATTATCTGAATGCCGATAATGATACCGGTTTTGCCGAGTTCCAGTATGTGTTTAGGATTGGTGACTCAGAAATTGAATATCGGTATCACAAGAATCAGGAACAGGTGCTTCAATTTGAAGAAGTCCGAATGGACTCTGAAATTGTCTTTTCTTATAATTTTTCTAACAAACAGGGAAATCTGGAAGGGCTGTTAAAAAGGGTGCCGTCGCTAAACTATGAATTTTTAAACGAGCATTTTTCGATCTTAAAATATGTTGTCAGCAACACTGCTGGCGATGGGATCAAGCCGTTAAAAGAAATGGTGCGCTTTGTGAACAACATGCTCTGGTGTCGTAGTCTGGATGAAAATCGTTATATTGGTTTTAAAAATGACAGCAAGGATTATTTTTCGTTTATTTTAGACCATGATCGTCTTGGTGGCTTTCAAAGTCTGATTAACCGGGCCGGAATCGACGAACAGTTGGAAATCATAGTTGATCCGGATGGACAGGAGCGGTTGTATTTTAAACGCAAAAAACCACTGCCGTTTTTCAAAACGGCGTCCAATGGTACAAAGGCTTTATATACCTTATACTACTGGTTGTCTGCTTCAAAAGACTTGAGTTTTCTGTTTATTGACGAGTTTGATGCATATTATCATTTTGAACTTTCCGAGATGATCGTTACTTTATTGGAATCGATGGATGGTTTTCAGACCGTGCTGACATCCCACAACACGAATCTTTTAACGAATCGGATGATGAGGCCGGATTGTTATTTTATTTTGACCCCTAATCAGCTCACTTCACTGGCCAATGCCACCAAAAGGGAATTACGGGAAGGTAATAATCTGGAAAAACTCTATGTAAGTGGTGAGTTTGATGGATGAAGCACATATAAAGAAAATTCTCGTATTGGTTGAAGGAGCAAAAACTGATGTTCTGTTGATGAATAAAATAATCAGCAGTTATCCAATTCTCGATGATTATCGGATTGTATCTTATTGTACCAATATTTATGCATTATATCAGGAAATGATGATGGCTGGACAGGAAGATCTTGAAGCAACAGATATTCTGCTTGTCCTAAAATCAAGAGAGAAGCGTGAAGAAAACAGAAAACTGTTTGATGAAAAGTATACCGATATTCTACTGGTATTTGACCTGGATCCACAGGATTCACGTTATGATAGTGATGTTTTGCTGGCATTACAGAAACATTTTTCGGATTCTTCAGATATGGGCAAATTATACCTTAACTATCCGATGGTTGAAGCCTTTTATCATCTGAAATCAATTCCAGATGACGATTATTATCATCGTATGACAGCTTTAGCTGAATTGAAAAACAAGAAGTATAAATTAAGGGTTCAGCAAGAAACGCTGGGAAGCGATTATCGAAAGTTTGCGGTATCCAGGGATCAAATGACGATTGTGATCAGACAAAATATGGCAAAAGCCCACGGGCTCCAAAGTGATGAGCGAATTGACTGGTCTCATGATGGCGTAACGCAGGAGATAGACCATCTTAAAGTATTACAGTTGCAATTGGCTTTGTTGGAAAAGGAAGAGCAGCTTCAGGTATTATCAACCTGTGGTTTTTTTATCGCCGACTATAATCCCGGTTTTCTGAAAATGACATAAGGATGGAACTTACTAACCGCTGCGGCGGTTTTTCTTTTTATTAGAAATTTTTCTGGCACACGAATTGCCACATCTTGTCTTTTTCAGAGAGTCGTGTATGATGAAAGAGATGAGAATATAATGATATTTTTAGCGAATGATACTCAAATTTTTGATATTTGTTAAAGATTTGAGGATGGTGCGTAAAAAGCATAAATTTACCTACTAAAAGTTTTGAAATCGTTACAAAATGGCGTATAATAAAAAAATACGGCTTATTGTCGAATTAAAATCATGGCTGATTAAGAGATGTTTCATCAAAAGAATACGGCAATGAAAAACATCAGGAGCACATTGGTCGATTAAATCAGCAATTGAGAAATTTAAGATTTGAATAGCCGCAATTGTGATGGCTGATTAAAGGCTTCAGATATTCAGGTGTCGCTGTTAGTGAGCAAATAAAAAATGGATAAATTAATGATAGAGGACAGATTCTATCCAGGCTGTTCCGATATAATTTTAATATCAAATAAATCCATGGAAAAGGGGAATGACAATGTTATTTGAGAAAAAAGATCCGAGTCAGAAAAAGAATCACAAGACATTGTGCCAGATCTGCCATCAGAATCCCGCCACCACGACGATGCAGGGGCCACTGGGGCTGGTTAAGGTGTGTAAAAGCTGTAAGAAAAATGTGCGGATTTAAAGAAAACTCAAAGGGGGGTGAAACAGTCGATTGAAATCACAACATGATAAAAAGAAAACCGCCCGGATTCTCGCCATCTATGATCAGATCATCCGGGGTGAGATCGTCAACAAACAGAAGTGGGCCGAAGAACAGAAAGTCACGGACAAAACCATCCAGCGGCATCTCCAGGAAATAGAAGCTTATCTGCAAGAGCTTTATCCTGAGAGTGAGGTTGCCTATGACCGCAAGCGTCAGGGCCACCGGTTGTATCGGGAAGGCAGTATGGCGTTGTCGGATCATGATATCTTTGCCGTGGCCAAGGTCTTGCTGGATGCCCGGGCTTTCAGCGAAAACGAAATGGAGGAAATCCTCGATCATCTGCTGCGTTTATCCTATAACCGCAAGGCCATTGAGGTGGCCATCGGCAATGAACGCCAGTTTTATCAGCCGGTCAAACACGGTCAGGATTTAATTGAACGGATCTGGTTTTTCAGCCAGAGTGTTCAGAAGCAGCAGGTGCTGGATGTGCAGTATCAAAAGCAGGATGGTACGGTGAAGGCCTATAAAATCAATCCCCTGGGGCTGATGTTCAATGAGTATTATTTTTATGTCATTGCCGAGATCAATGGCAAGGAGAACCCCGTTTCGCTGGTTTTCCGGCTCGACCGGTTTCTCAATTATGCTTTTTGTGAGGGCGATCAGCGTTTTACGATTGACTATGGCAACCGCTTTAAAGAAGGTGAATTTCGGGAGCAGATTCAGTTTATGTATACCGGTGAACTGACGACCATTCGCTTCCGCTTTTTCGGCCCGTCTCTGGAGGCGGTTCTGGACCGATTGCCCACCGCCAAGGTAGAAAAAAACGAGGACGGCGTCACCACCTTGTCAGCCCGGGTTTACGGTGAAGGGGTCAAGAAGTGGCTGCTCTCCCAGGGCGACTGGGTTGAGGTGTTAAGCCCACCGAGTTACCGAAAAGAGATGGTGGCGATGATTGAGCGGATGCGGGGGAAGTATGGGGAGGAATAAATAATGAATTCAGATTGTGTGAGGCATCAATGATAGTAAAAATTAGCTATAATCCGTATGTGAAAAAAAGTCAAATTGCATATAACGGAAATGAAATTGAGAATGACAGTATTTTTAAATATATCTACAATAAAAAGATTCAGAATTGGTTTGAAGTGACATCGGAATGGCAGGGAATTTTTGCAGAACTTAAACAAAAATTTGGTGACGAAAGGCTTTATCTAGAATTTTGGGGAAGAATGATTGACTACAAGGAGCTAGAAATAAACTTTCAAAAATATCAGAGTGACCAAGTTTTATTGAGTGCCCCAGTTTTAATTGAAGACGAAAATATCGTGATGAATGAAATATCCAGTTTTATCAATAAGTTGGAGCAGAACGACACGATCTCATGTGAACTTTCCGATGAATTTGAAAAGATCAACAGCAATAAATTTAAAATTTGTGTGATTGCCACCATGAGCAGCGGTAAGTCTACCTTGATCAATGCGATGTTAGGCCGCGATTTACTGCCCTCAAATACGGCAGCTTGTACGGCAACCATTACTACCTTGACCGATAATGATGAGATGGAGGTTTTTGATGTACGGTGCTTTGATCAGACTGGGAAACTTTATATTGAGAAAAGGGATGTAACTCTGGAAGAATTGGAATCATATAACGAAAATGAGGAGATCAAAATCATCGATTTAGAGGGCCCTATTCCGGGAATTACGACATCAAGGTTTAACTTACATCTGATCGATACGCCTGGGCCAAACAATTCGACCAATGATGATCATGAAAAACTGACTTTCGAAATGATTGAATCAGATGACTATGCAATGGTCATTTACGTAATGAGTCCTGAAACGATACAGTCTGACGATAATGATGAACTGCTCCAGATGATTGCTGAAACAATGAAAAAAGCGGGAAAAAAAGCTGACGAGCGGTTCTTATTTGTAATCAATAAGTGCGATAATCTGGATCCAGAAGATGAGGATGATACCATCGAAAGTGTTCTGGAAACCGCAAAGGCCTATCTGAAAAAAAGAGGAATTGATAAACCAAATATTTATCCGGTTACGGCTGAGATTGCCAAACTGATCAGGATGAATCAGCGTGGGGAAAAATTAACCAGAAAGGATAGAAATGAAATTGATGACTGGCTGGAAATTTTTGATAACAGCAAGCCTGAGGATAAAGAGTATCAGAGGCTAAAGAGCTTTGAAGAGTTTTCTTCAGTAACCCCGCAAGTGCGTCAGACGCTTGCCAAGCGCTTAAAAACTGCGAAAACAGAAAAAAATGTTGTTGCAGAAGGATTGATTCACACGGGAGTACCGGTGCTGGAAGAATCAATTGAGCAATATTTGGCAAAGTTAGTTTATCCAGCAAAGATCAATGAGTTTATCACATGTGTGGATACTTATTTAAAATTTCCGATTTTAGCGGAAGCAATTGCTCATTATTTTGATGAAAAATTAAAACTGGTTAAGCATGGAAATGAAGTTTTTAAGAGGGTTCAGTATGTTTTAGAAAAAGGGAGTGACCATTACAAAGAAGAAACAGGGCAGATTAGCAGTGACGAAAAAACAAAATATATGCAAAAAAAAGATTTTACAGATGAAGACAACGTTTGCTTTGATTACTCTAAAATCACTGAGTGTTTAGTTGTGCGGATGATAAACTCGGATGGTCTGATTGTGATTAATAATGATTATTGCAATGTCAATCCCATTGGAATAAATAACCTAAAGTTGATGGAAATGCGGGATAAAGGAAAAAAATATTTTGGTTCAGAAGGATTTAAATATAAGATCCTGAAAGAATCAGAATTGAAAAACTTTGACAAAAAAGACTTATCACGGATCATTTGGATGCCTAAAAATTTAAAGAAAGAGATTCAGAATCAACTGAATCCAACAGTAGCGCTTAATGAAAAAATCGAAGATTTTTGTCAGATGGTAAGTGACGAAATAGTTGCGAAAGATGCTGAGACATTGTTGATATTTGCACAGAAGCAAAACCATCCAATTTTTCAGTAACATATAAAAATTGATTTGAGGAGTAACAACATGGAATTTAGAATTAACTACAACCCCTATGAATTACGTTCGGAGTTTTTCTTGGATGGTATGCGACTAACAGAAGATAGTCGCTTTTCACGGATCAAAGAAAAAAGGCTCCAGCAATGGTTGAATAAAAATGGCGACTGGAATGGATTGTGTAATGAACTGTTGGAATTGACCAATAATGGCAGTGTGGAAGTAAAATTTAAAGGTAGAGCGGTGGATTACGAGGATCTCAGGCTTTATCTGCAACAGGAGTGCTCAAAAAAAATTACCTTAAGTGAACCAGAATTATCAAGCAATGATCAGAATATAATGACACAATTGGATGATGTCATCAAAAACATTAATTCGAAAGGAATGGATGTTTTTACAAAGGAGCAATTAAATTCGATTCAGAATTCTTATGAAAATGCAAAAAAAGCCGACTTTAAGGTTTGTGTCATCGCTACCATGAGCAGTGGGAAGTCGACCTTAATCAATGCTCTTTTAGGTCGAGATCTGTTGCCATCAAATACAGCCGCATGTACGGCAACCATCACAACCATTAGAGACCATGAAGAGATGGTGACATTTGATGTTAAGTGTTTTGATAAAAATGGCAAGGCAGTTTCTGAAAGAAAAGATGTTACCCTCGAAGCGCTGGAAGATTTTAATGCTGATACAGAGATTAAACAGATTGATTTAATTGGTCCAATCCCCGGGATTGAATCAGATAAAATGACATTATTTTTAGTGGATACACCGGGGCCGAATAATTCGACAAATGATGAACACGAAAAACTGACAAACGAGATTATTCATTCGGATGAAAATACGATGGTTATTTATGTCATGAGTCCGGAAACGATCCAATCGGATGACAATAACGAGTTGCTCCAATCGATTGCTGAAGTTATGCAAAAAGACGGCAAACAGGCCGAAGACCGTTTTCTTTTTGTGATCAATAAATGTGATGATCTTGATCCTGAAGACGAGGATGATACGGTTAAAAATGTTATTCAAACAACAAAAAATTATCTCGTGAAGAAAGGGATTCATTATCCGAATCTGTTTCCGGTTACGGCCGAAATTGCAAAACTGATCCGGATGGATAAACGGGGTGAAAAAATAACCAGAAGAGATAAAAAAGAAGTGTCGAACTGGATTGAGAATTTTGAGAGTGAAGACCCAGAGGATCGCATCTTTCAGCGATTATTAAGTTTTGAACAGTTTGCTTCATTATCGCCAGAAGGCAGAGAAAATATTAAAATCCGGATTGAAGAAGCTCGAAAAAAAGAAGATTTAGAATATGAAGCACTCATCCACACCGGCGTTCCGGCATTGGAAGAAACGGTTGAGGAATATCTTGAAAAATATGCCTATCCGATGAAAATTAACGATGCGGTGAAGGACTTAATTGAGATTATTGATCAGGAAGAAATGAAAAATAAATTTCACAAAGAAATCCAGGAAAATACGGCGATACTAGAGCAAGTGAGAAAGGACATTGAAAACAGCAGAAGCAAAGTCAGTGAGCTGAAAAATAAAAAAGCAACAATTGAGGGAAAAATCGGTTCCTTCAAATTTGATTTAAATTCAAGCCAGGTTAAAGGCGAAATCAACCGAGATTTAGCACGGATGACTGATGAATATAATGGTAAAACTGAAATTAAAAAAGAAGCAAGTGATCGGATTTTCAGAGAATTTGCCAAGAAACAGGAAGAGTATCTGGTTGGATTAGAACGTAAACTATCGAATCAAATTGAAACCGAAATTATTGCTAGAGGGAATGAGATGCTAAAAGAATTCAGAGCGTTTATGGATGAATTCAAAAATAGTATTAAAATCAACAATTTTAATTTTGAAAAAATTGTCAGCTTTAAAAACTGTGATGTCAAAGATCTCAATAGTTTGATAAGAGCCAATACCAAAGAAAAGAAGCATAAAGAGTATTATACCGTCAGTAATCCCGAGCGTTCCGGATTTTTTGGAAAACTTAAGTTCTGGAAACCTAAGCAAATTGAGAAGAGCAGAATGGTCAGTGAGGGCGAATTTGTCAATGTTTATAAAACAGTTGAGACTGCTGTAACGGGGTGGAAGACCGAACTGAATGAGCAGATTAATCAGGTCTTTAAACGGGCTGAAAATGAAGTGCAGCGACTTAATGAGTATTTTAAAAATAATATGGACGAAGCCGAGAAGGTAGTGAATAACACGCTCAATGAGATTAATGACGATATCAACAACAATTTAAATATGAAAAAAGAAGAAAAAGAAAAGGCTCTGGAAGCGAATCAGTGGAAAATGAGTTATATCGATGGCATTAGCCAACAGCTAAAAGAAATTCTAAGTTTTTAGGAGGAACGAGATGAGTAATTTTGAAGTGAACGAGTATTTAAAAGAGCATCTAGAAAAGAAAGAGGTCAAAAAAGTAGCAAGCGATCTAAGTGTGGTGGTTTATACTGATCGAACCTTGTCCGATGGTCGGCTGAAGGAGATGCTAAAGTATATTAAAACGAGTTATCCAGATGTTTATGAGCAGTTGATTGAAAAATGTGACGAGGCACAGTTTAAACGGCTCTCGCAAAATGGAGAGTTAATACTTAAAGAAATAAACGAAGATACTTTTGCCGATGCTGTTTTTGCACTTGAAAATAATTTTTGTTATGAACGAATCGAAGACATTCGTGTTTTAGGGAAATATTTATATGATAGAAAAGAAAGTGCCAAAAAGAAAACAGATAGTACTGCTCCTGTGTCTAAAACGAACGAAAGAAAGCCAGTTGAACGACAAAAGAGCACAAGACCCATGGGGGAGCAGCGAAGGTCTCCGAAGAAAAAGAAAATCTCCGGGGGCCTGGTGTTGATTCTGGCAGGTGCAGTACTATTGGTGGCAGTAGCAATTGCTCTGATGATAAAACAGTCAGCTTAGAATTAGTAGTTAAATGTGGAAAAAGCGTAGAGCTGAAGTGTAAATTAGAATTTGAAACAGAAGCTATGAAAAAGAATAGTGATCTATACAATTCGACGAAGGAAAGGCAGCAACAATGAAAAATGAATTGGATGTCAGAGACTACCATGATCTTACCCGTTCATTTATTTCGGTAAATGAAATCATTACTAAGAATTATTTAGCGAAACTGGAAAGCTATGAGATTGCAGAGTTGCCAAATGAACTGGGCATTATTGGTGAGGTGTGTAAGTTTACCCGTTTGTATAGGGTTTCCAAATTGGTTTATAACAAAGACGAGCGTTTCTTAGACAAGCTTTCAACGATCCTCAATGGGCTTTATACAATCAACAGTACCGTTGTAACGATCATTACCAGCGATGGTTGCAATGTCGACTTGTACATGGGGACGGTCAATAAGTCCCAACAGGACACGTCGAACATGGGAAAATTCTTATGCGGATCTTTCTGTGGCAATCTGCCGGGATCGGAGATGAAGAATATTGGTGCCGATGAAATGGCGGAGCTTTTTGAAGATATTTTTGCTGAGCGATCCGTGGTATCGTCAGTGTCGGGTATTCCTTCGTTGCGCAATGAAGAGGAACAGAATAATGCAACTTATATTCAGGGAATTGAAAACATGGTTGATTCCTTGGCCGGTATTCAGTATACCCTTTTGACCATTGCTGATTCAGTTGAACCTGATCAATTGAATCAGTGTGAAAATAGTCTGGAAAATCTTTACTCACAAATTTTCCCGTTTTTAAAAACAGAATTGAATTTCAATGAGAGTGAGGGGTTAAGTCTGACTGATTCGACTTCAAACAGTGTTTCAAAGGCGATCAATACCAGTGTTAGTGATACCCAGAACAGCACCATTTCCAAAGGTTGGAGCAAAGCCCATACTGAAGGTGAGTCGCTCACTGGCACAGCGGGTCTTTTTGGAGGTGTAAGTGGAGGTGGAGCTGTTGGTGTTGGTGCTAATGCTTCAGTAAGTAAAGGCAAAAATTCTTCCGACACTTTATCAGAAACAGGAAACACGAGTGACAGTTTTGGGGTGACTTATAATAGCGGTGTCAGCGATGTGATCGCTGATATTACTGGTTTTTCTTCCGGAACAACCGAGACAAAGGGGCGTTCATTACAGATTTCTATGATTAATAAAAAAGCAGAAAACATTCTAAAAAATATTGATCAGAAAATCGAACGACTAAACCTTTGCGAAAGCTATGGTGCGTTTAATTATGCATCCTATATAATAACCAAAGAACTTGGCGATAATAAACGGGTTGCCAGTGCCTATAATGCATTGTTGAAAGGGGATGCATCGTATCTGCAAACAGCCCATATTAATACCTGGAATAAGAATAAGAGCGGGGCCGTGCTTAATTACTTGAAACGTTTTACCCACCCCAATTTTGCAGAGAGCTATTTAACTGAGACCTATGTTTCACCCGCTTCGTTGATTAGTGCGGAAGAACTGGCTTTGTGTATCGGTTTGCCAAAGAAGTCAATAACCGGGCTTCCGGTTATTGAATGTGTTCCCTTTGGTAGAAATATCCAACGTTTATCAGCTTCACAAGCGCAGGAACAGTCCATCAAATTGGGTAAGGTCTATCATATGGGCAAAACCTCGGATGATACACCAATCCAATTGGATATTAATAGTTTGGGAATGCACACCTTTATTACCGGTTCAACGGGTGCAGGTAAATCAAATACAATCTACGGGGTATTAAATAAACTACAAAAAAATGATGTTCGTTTTTTAGTTATTGAACCGGCAAAGGGCGAGTATAAGCATGTTTTTGGTAATAAAGAGGGTGTTAATGTTTACGGTACCAATCCTAAGATTATGCCTTTGCTGAAAATCAATCCATTCAAATTTCCTAAAGAGATTCATGTCCTGGAACATATCGATAAACTAATTGAAATATTCAATGTTTGCTGGCCAATGTATGCGGCAATGCCCGCCGTTTTGAAAGAGTCGGTCGAACGGGCTTATGTTGCGGCAGGATGGGATCTCGATCTTTCGGAAAACGAAACGGCAGAAGCCTTATTTCCAACTTTTGCAGATGTGCTGCTGGAACTTAATCAGGTTATTGGCGAGTCTGCTTATTCGGAAGAACTGAAAGGAAATTATATCGGGTCATTGGCGACACGAATCAAGTCATTAACCAATGGTATTAATGGACGGATTTTTGGCTGTGATGAGATTGACAATCAACGATTGTTTGATAGCAATACGATTGTCGATTTGAGCCGGGTCGGATCAATGGAAACCAAGGCTCTTGTTATGGGGATTTTGGTTATGCGCCTGCAGGAACACCGAATGGCACAGGGTGGTATGAATGCTGATCTCAAACATGTGACGGTTCTGGAAGAAGCTCACCATTTATTGAAGCGCACCTCAACCGAGCAGAGCAATGAAGGTTCAAATCTTTTGGGTAAATCAGTGGAAATGCTGGCGAACAGCATTGCTGAAATGCGAACCTATGGTGAAGGATTTATTATTGCCGATCAATCACCAGGTTTAATGGATATGTCGGTGATTCGTAATACGAATACAAAAATAATTTTACGATTACCAGATTATTCAGATCGGGAACTGGTGGGCAGAGCGGCTTCCCTCAACGACGACCAGATCAAAGAATTGGCAAAACTGCCAACTGGAGTTGCCGCCGTTTATCAGAATGACTGGCTGGAACCAATTTTATGCAAAGTTAATAAACATCAAACATTGAGTAATAAACATTATATATTTGAAGAACAACTTAAACGGGACGGTCTAAATGAAAAAAAACTAAAAACAGAGATTATTAAATTTTTGGTACATGGCCGTATTATCGAGAAAATTGAACCGGATCTTGACTATATCGATCAGTATTTAATTAATTCAAACCTGGCGGCTAGTCACAAGCGATTAATAAAACAATTAACGGATGAGTTTAAAAGCACCGGTTCACTGGAGATTTGGACAACGGATAAATTTACTGATTTATCGCATTATGTCTCTGAAATTCTGGAGAGTGATTTACACGTCAGAAAAAGTGTTATGGAATCGAGTGATTATCAGGAATTGACACGGTCAATGATTGAGCTGATAAAGCATCGAATTGATGAGGATAATAATCAAATCCTTTTGGGAACCTGTCAATGTATGTTAAGAAATATAATTCGAAATCATGAAACTGATTTGGGCATTTATGCAAAATGGCGGGAACAAGTGGAGAATGGAGGGATGCGTCTATGATGGAATTTGCTGGTGAAATGGGAAAAAGCATGGCTGAGAGCAAACTCAGTGAATTAGCAAAAGAGGTGCCTGCAGCGAAATTGGATTTTAAGGAGCTTGATAAACCACTGCAATTTGATGCTACTGAAATTAGTAATAGCAATTTGAATGAGACAGCAGTTGAAAATCTGAACCAGGAAAAAAAAGGTTTGACTGATGACGAGAAAAATCAGATTAAAGAGGAAACAGGATGGTCGGATGAAGTTATCGATGCAATAGGAACAATGGATCAATATCAAATATATAAAGATGCTGGTGTCAAAGAAATGGAAATAAATGGCAGGAAGGTTTTGGTAAAAGATATTGACTTAGATTACATAGATGAAAAAACAGGTATGTCAAATCGTGAACGTATGGAGAAGGGTTTATCACCAATTGATGCAAAAACTGGTGAAAAAATTGAACTTCATCATATGGGTCAATCATATGATTCGCCTTTGGCCGAATTAAGTGAAAATTCAGAACATGGCGGAAAGAATCATAGTGTATTACATGATAATAGCACAGAAAGCTGGAGGAGAGATCCAGTGTTGAAAAATCAATATCAGAATCATGATAAACCAAATCATTGGAAAGAAAGAGCAAGTGAAGGAGGACAAGAGTAATGGATAATTTGGATAAATTCATTAGTAATCACGACGTTTTGTACGATAAAGAGAGAATTAATGAAAAACTGTTGAATACTGTTGAAAGAGCTATAAATGTGGAAATGGGTAGTCAGCTAAAAAAATATCTCTTAAATTACGGCTTTTTGATTTATAAATTTGTTGAATTACATGGGATTAATCAGAGACAGGGAATAGAATCTGATATGATAAAAGTCACAAACAATTTTCATTTGACATTTCCAGATTTGAAAAAATACATAGTATTAGAGAACAAGGGAGATGGAGATTATATTATTATTGATTCAATGGATAATGTCTACGAGTACGAGCCGTCTTATTCTAAAGATGTTATAGCTTTGAATCAATTATTAGCTGACTACATTTTAGATCGTTTTGAAGAAGTCGAGAATTTATAATAACAGCACGCTTCCTCCATAAAAACCGCTTCGGCGGTTTTTTATTTCCCAAAATTCTTACAAATCCCCGTCACCCACCCAATTCCTGTCCACCCACCTATCATATAATAATCTCAAGCCAGCAGCAGGCGGCAACTCGCCCAACAAACCTGTCCGGGTACTGCATGCACATCGGTGGGGCTGGCCAAGAATAAGTTATCTGGAGGTGTCACATGCAAACAATTTTTTACATCATTATTCTGATTATCAGTCTGGTTTCATCCTTTAAAATCTGCGGCTTGTTAAAGGTAGTGATCTGGGGTGAAAATACTCTGGATCTGGGCATGAAGATCCTGTCGTTCTGGGCAATGATTTTCTTTTTCTGCCTGGTGTTCTGGGCCACTGTATTTGTCTATTTGGGTATTCCGCTACTGATCATTGGTGCCATTGTACTGGTCGCAGCTTTGCTTTTTGGCGGCAACAGTGACGATGAAACGGACTCAGAAGAAGACGAAGCGGCCAATCAGGAAGCCGAAAAATAAGGCGGCTGGTGATGATTATAAAAAAATGCAAACAGCAAGGGAGGAAATGAAATGGGAGTCGAATTTAAGGCGGATGACTTTAATGATATTTTTGATGTTGCCATGAGGAGGGTAAAGAACAATGGACAAGAAACTGAAAACCAATGTGTTAATGATTGGAAAATCAGGCGTCGGTAAAAGCAGTCTGCTCAATTATATCTTCGGACTGGAGCTGGAAGAGACCGGAACCGGCCGACCGGTGACAGCCGAAGGGCTTTACCAGCACGCCTACGACTGCGGGGCAGCCCTTACCATCAATCTTTATGATACCTGGGGGCTGGAAGTCAATCAGGCAGAACGCTGGCAGGATCTGATTGTGTCGGAGGTCAAACGTCATGACTGCGACCATATCGCCGAGTGGTTTCACACCATTATCTATGTTTTTTCTGCCAAGACAGCCCGGATCGAAGCCTTTGAAAAAGCCATTATCCGGGAGCTGATCGATCAGGGCAACCGGGTAATGACGGTGTTATCGCATTGCGACCTACCCAATGTGGATGGCGCTATCCATGAGATGGAAGCCATTCTGCAGGATCTCGGCATTGAGCGGCGTAATATTGTCCGGGCCTGTTCGGTCTCGAAAAAACTGCTGGGCGGGCTTCAGTCCGAGCCTTTTGGGATGGAGGATATCATCCACAATATCCGGGAAAACCTGTGGCAATCAATCTGTCTTAAGGTGCCGGGAAATGTCTTGACCCATGCGCAGTTGTTGCTGGAAAAGTGGCGCAACGATGTGTATGACTATATCAAGGAAACGGTAACGGTTTTTAATGCCTCATCCCAGACCACCGTGAATCGGATCAATGATTATGCTGGCCGCTCGGTCGAGGTGGTCTATGAGGCGATCAGCCAATACGGCGAGGAAAAAATGGCTGAGGCTATAACCTATTATTGCCAGCTTGTCGATCAGCTCAATGCCCTGGCGGGAGAGCGTACCGGCAAGCCGGAATGGGGCCAGTTCACTGATTTTGATTTTTCCCGGGATCGGGTCGATGTGGTTTGTGAATTACTGGCCAATCTGGTGGTCGGCCTGATTCCTTTTGCCATCTTTTTCCTGCCTTCCATCAACCGGGATAACCGGGTTCAGGAATTTAAAGATGGCATTGATGCCAGCTACAGGCGGATGCTTGAGACCCTGAGCCATGAGGCCCAAAAGCTGGGAGTCCAGCTGCTGCAGATGCAGGCAACGTAAAAGAGCCCATCATGCTATCGGCAATCGTTGTCGATCTTATTAAAATCAGCAATCGATAGCGAATAGCCGGGATTCAATTATTCTTCTTAAAGTCTGAATGACATCATCATAGGCTACTGGGTCATATAATAACTGCAATGTGATTTTTTGATAGTCTTTTTGGTAAAAGTTTTCGGCAATAATCTCGGTAAGAATGCCATTCAGATTTTGGTTGGCTGAATGGCAGCTGGGATTATTGTGTCGTTCAATTCGGACCTCAGCAATCAGCGGAATAAGAGATTCCAGATTACCCAGTCTGTCAATGATCATCGATAAATCATAGAGATGTCGGGAATGTTCAGTTGGATTATTTTCAATGTAATAATCACAGACGGCGAAGACCTTATCAATAAAAGTACGTCCAATATCCTGAGCATAAACCGGGAAGGGTTCTAAATGGTAGGTCTTGATGATTTCTGGAAATTGTTGTACCAGAAGATAATCTGCCATTAAACAATTGATTTCTAATTCCTGTACGGGAAAAGCCAGGGAAAGCAGGGTATTTTCGACGACAATATGATCTCTGACTACAACGTGGTTTTCCTGATAGGTATACTGAACCAGAAATCTTTGAAATTTTCGTCCTGATTTGAAATCAGTAGCATTCAAATATTCAAATCCAAGATCTTCAATTGTTTGTCTGATTTTTCGGTTTGTTTCTTTGATTGTACTTTGTGTGATTTTTCCATCATTGATTGGATAGTATGAAAGATCAATATCTTCTGAAAATCGATTGATTGCTTTGTAACACTTGGATAAAGATGTTCCGCCTTTAAAAATAAAATTTGGCAAATTGGTTTTCAACGTCTTTAAAAAAAGCGTAACAAAATAATCCTTAACAACAATATCAGGGGCAATCTTAAAATATGCACTGGTTCTTAAAACACTCTCTCTGAAATTGACTTCATCCTTATGCAAAATCATTAATCATCCCACTTTCAACCAATTCTTGATAAATTTTTTTAGGATAGGCGATGAGTGCCTGATCGAGTAGCGACCGTGAAAAGCTTTGGCTTTTAAGGTAGTTACACAAATAATTAAGCTGTTCGACATTGTTAAAATCGATGCTTGAAAGGGCTTCGAGAAATTCAATCAGGGTTCCATTTTCATTGGTAATAGGCGTTCGGGAACGCCTGAGAATCACAGCTTGACCGCCGACTAGAACTTGTCGCTTGCGGTTGGTTTCATTGTTGGTTGAAATTTCGATGACGTTGGGAACCTGGGTGGTGAGCCCCCATTTATTCAGCAAGGCCAGACCGGTTAAAACGCCGTACTGATTGTTATCGTCGCTAAGATATTTTCGCCGGATCACATCAGCGGGATTTAGCGACGATTCACCAAAGATGGTTTTTTCTGGGATATAGTAAATACCCTTTTGAAAGCGTCGGAGCGCTCCGGTCTTAGCCATCCGGGAAAAGGATTTTCTTAACGCATCACCGGAAATTATGTTTGCATTTTCCAGATCAGATAAAAAAATTGGGGTATTTGGTTTAAATTCAGATTTAATTTGAGCAAGTGTCAGCATCGGTATCACCTCATCTTTATTATAGTTGGTTTGGGAAGGATAGGCAAGTATTTATAAGAACAATGTATAAAATTGTGACATTGTTTAAGCAAAGGATGATGGTTGCTATCGATCTGACTCAAGTTGTTGTTATCTCAGCAGTTGGAGACGATTTTCCAACGAATAAAACAAACAGGTCAGGACAACCCCCTCGTTGTCCCGAACCTGTTTTTTACTTTCTATGTATCGATCCAACCAATCACCCTTCCACTCGACGCTGCTTAATCAGCACCAGGGTTACCCCCAGGACCGCTACCCCAAAGGCCAGCACCAGTACCATGCTGGTAAAAATCGACTGGAGCGTGTCGGTATTGAAATTGGCGGCAGCTGCGATTTCATTATTGGCCTTAACATACCAGTAGGTTGGGGTAAAGCTGGCAATCATCAGGACATTGGGACCAAGCAGTTCCTGGGGTACAAAGACACCGCTGAGAAAGCTGGTGCCCAGGGCGAAGACATTGGCCACTGCTGACATGGCGCCCCGGCTTTTAACCAGATTACCGATCAGATAGCTGATTGAAAGTGCTGCCAGGGTAAAGACAAAGGAATTAAGCAACAGCAGCAGGCCATTGGTGGTGAACATGTAGCTGCCATACATCACAAAGCTGGCGGAGATCAGCACCAACCAGGTCAGCACCGCATAACTGAGGTTGCCGAGAATCATCTGAACGTTCATTGTTGCTGCGCGCATCGGCGAACAGAGGTTGCGCCGTTTTAGATCGGTATCATTAAAGACCAGCATCACCGAACAGACCCCCAGAATCAGAATGGCAAACAGCGAATAGGAAAGATAGTTAAAATAGTAGCCGGATTTTTCGGCGTTGTCCGAGTGGAAAACACTCGAGATCACCGTGACCTCGGTTTCTTTGGTCAGATCTGTTTTCAGGTAGCTGACCAGTTCGGTCTGGGTTAGTTCGGGTAGATAAGTGATATAGGTTTTTGCAGTATTTAAGTATTTGTTGATCAGCAGATCCATATAAATGTTACTGGGGGAATCAGGGACGATGGTTTTTTCCAGTTGGATTTCCTGGCCGTTTAGCATCGCTGTGGTGAAGCCTTCCGGCACCCGCAGGATGTATACCACCTGCCGGAAAAAAAGCGCATCCTGAAGTTTTTGGGAATCATCAGGAAGATCCACCAGGTTTGCGTATTCGCCCAGATAGTTTTTAAGCCCTGCCACCAGTTGAGAATCATCGTCTTCATTAATAAAGGCAATATTGACCCGGGTTTTGGTAAAATCAGTATCCTGGGGTGGGTTGTAGGCGTTGGTCAATAGCAGTGCCAGCACCATAAAGACCACCAGATAGATGAGGATCTGGCCACGATTTTTCTGGATAATTCGAAAAAAAGCTTTATAAACTTGCATATTTCTGTCTCCTTAACACAAAGTACGTGATTGCGCTGAATAAAACGGTGAATCCACACAACAGCAGGATATCGGTGAAAAACTGGGTGTGCGTATTATAGTAATAGAGGGCATAAAAACTGTCGGTGATCAGGTTGGCCGGGTTGAGGTAGCCAAGAATCGGGACTTTGGTGGCGACAATATACTTCATGTCGGCAAACATCATTCCGGCCAGAAAGCACATCGTCATGGTGGAACCGATTAGGATTCCTGTTTTTAGTCCCTCACCTTTTTTGACGATGACACCGACGCAGGCCCCGAAGGTTACTCCGGTGAGGCTTCCGACGACACAGGTCAGAGCAATGTAGCCCAGCTGATCGCCGAAGCTGATTCCCAACACGCCGATCACAAAGGCCAGCAGAATCAGCAGTTCTGCCAGTTGAACAGTGGTAGCCGCCAGCATTGAAGAGATAAAGACACTTAGCTTATTGGTTGGAGCCAGATTGATTCGGGCCCCGACATCCGAAAGATCAGCCTGGATAGCCACCACTTCTTTGACTCCCAGAAAGCCGCCGTATAAACAGGTCATTGCAATTAACGCATAAAAGTAATTGACAACCGGATCGGGGTTGGAGTTGCTGGCCGAAACAGCCCGCAAGTATTCGGAGCGATTGGCAATCCCGGCCAGGATGCCTTGATCCAGGGCAGCGGGATTTTTGGTGATGACGGTGACGATGGTAGCCGAAGATTGTAAAAAATCATCCAGAAAGCCCCGTATAATGGTCTGATTAAGACCAGATCGGTTGACTACCAGATTGAGATCCGGGTCGAAAATAATATACCCGTCAATCTGATTGTCGGTGAGCAGTGCCTCTGCTTCTGTTCGGGTGGTGTAGGTCGCCTCAAAAATATTACCGGTGTCGTCCAGAGCGGCGGTAAAAGCCGGGTTGGCATCAAGCTCTTCATTTTTTACGACGGCTACCTTGACTTTAACAAATTCTTCGGCGCTGGTAATATTAGAAAAAGCCAGATTGAACAGGGTGGCCAAAAGAATTGGAAACATCAGGGTCCAGAACATCAATTCCCGATCCCGAAGAATGCACTTGAGGCGATAGCGATAATTAAATAAAAACATGACTCCTCCTAATCTCGCAGCTCTTTGCCGGTGATTTCCAGAAAGACATCGTTAAGTGTCGGTGGCTCGGAATAGATTTTTCCAATGGCAATCTGTTGATCTTTCAGGTGATCCAGAATGGGGATCAGATTATTCTTACCACGCTCAGACTTGATCACCAGCTGGTGGTCACGGCGTTCGGCTGAAATGATATGGGGTAGGGCGTTAATTCCGGCCAGGTCGAGATCTTCGGGGTTGAGCAGTTCAAGGTTGATGTGTTCTCCGGACTTAATCATTTTCTTAAGCTCTTCGTTGGTGCCCATGGCAATGATCTTACCCTTATCCATGATGGCGATGCGGCTGGCGATCTGCTCCACCTCTTCCATATAATGCGAGGTGTAAATAATCGTAGCGCCTTGCTGATTCAGCTTCTGGATCCCTTCCAGAATATTGTTACGACTCTGAGGATCGACGGCTACCGTCGGTTCGTCCAGAATAATCAGTTTCGGTTTATGGGCAATTCCACAGGCGATGTTCAGACGCCGCAGGAGACCACCGCTGAGTTTTTTGGGGTAGAATTTTTTAAAATCGTTGAGACCGACAAAATCAATGGCCTCGGCCACCAGTTTTTTACGGGTCTGTTTATCAGAAATGTACAGACCGCAAAAGTAGTCGATATTTTCATATACAGTCAGTTCATTAAAAACAGCGACATTCTGCATGACAATCCCGATGTCCCGCTTAAGATGGTAGGCATCCGGAGTCATCGGTTGATCGAAGATATCAATTGTTCCCTTATCGTATTTTAAGAGCGATAAAATACAGTTGATGGCGGTGGTTTTTCCTGAACCGTTGGGGCCCAGCAGCCCGAGGACTTCCCCTTCCTGTACCGCCAGATTGAAGTGATCGAGAGCGATCAGATCGCCGTAACGTTTTACCAGATTTTTGACATTAATGACCATTTTCTTTCTCCTTTATCGGTATGCCTGCTTAAGCAGCAGCGCAAACAGTTTTATATTGGTTGATGCTTTTATTTTACGCCATTGGCACACGCTTTAATAGTGATAAGCCTCCCGATCGGGTATGACAAATGTCACCATTTATGTTAAAGTAGTGATAAAATTGTAGTGCTAACAGCGATACGATTCTGATAAAGGCAGGTAAAAATGAATAAGCTGATTGATAAGGTAATTGTTTTTGGATTCTGTCTGGCCTTGTATCTAACCACGGTGGATAATGTGCTGCTGATTGCTCCGGTACTGGTGGCGGTGATTTTTGCAGCGGCCTCCAGTTATTTAACGGAAGGGCCGGTGACGGTGGGATTGTTTGGCGGCTATCTGCTAATCTGTTTTTTTGAGCCGGTTTATCTTTTATTTGTGCCACTGATCGGCTATGACATTTTGATTTCCCGCTATAAATGGTTGTGGACGCTGGCGCTGCTGCCAGCCGCAACCGGTTTTACAGCGCTGAGTGGCACTGCGGTGGTGCTGATACCAATCTTTATGCTGGTGGCCTATTTTCTTAAAATGCGTTCGCTTTCGCTGGAAAAATTGAGACACGATTATAAGGCTCTTCGGGATACCACCCGGGAAACGGCCCTGCAGCTGGAAAAAAAGAATCAGATGCTACTGGAAAAGCAGGATTATGAACTGAATCTGGCCACTCTGACTGAACGCAACCGGATCGCCCGGGATATTCATGATAATGTTGGCCATATGCTGTCCCGGAGTATTTTGCAAACCGGGGCACTGTTGGCAATCAGTGAAGAAGCAAAAACCCGGGAAGGGTTAATTCAGATCAAAGAAACCCTTTCAGAAGCCATGGATAGCATTCGAAACAGCGTCCACGATCTTCACGATGAATCACTGGATTTGCAGCTGGAACTGCAGAAACTGATTAAGAATTTTGAATTTTGTCCGGTTAAATTTGACTATGATGTGGAATCACCCTTGGATAAAGAAGTGAAATATTGTTTTATCGCGGTGGTCAAGGAAGCCTTCTCCAATACGATCCGTCATTCTCAGGCCAATGAAGTGGAACTGGTGGTTCGGGAACATCCGGGATTGATCCAGCTGGTGGTACAGGATAACGGCAGCGGCAGCGGAAATCTTAATGGCGATGGTATCGGGCTAAAAAATATCGGTGACCGGGTGGCTGCCCTGAATGGCAACGTTCATATCACCACGGAGCGGGGATTTCGGATCTTTATCTCCGTGCCTAAAAATGACTAATTAAAATAAATAAGGGGGAACCATGAAAATACTTGTTGTCGATGATGACCGGCTGGTCTGTGCATCACTAAAAACCATTATTGAAGCTCAGGGGGATATTGAAGTGATTGGAATCGGGCACAATGGCGAAGAAGCGATTGCCTTATACCGTAAGCTTAAACCGGATGTGCTGCTGATGGATATCCGGATGGAGGTGATGACCGGGCTGGAAGCCGCTGCGGCCATCCTGGCCATTGATCAAACGGCCCGAATTTTATTTTTAACTACTTTTTTAGATGATGAATATATTATCAAAGCGCTTAAACTGGGAGCAAAAGGGTATATCATCAAACAGGATTTTGAAAGCATTGTGCCTGCCTTGAGAGCAGTACAGATTGGTCAAAGTGTCTTTGGGCAGGATATTGTGACCAAGATTCCAGGACTGATTAATCAGCAAGAACCCCGGTCGGTAGATTGTTTTGATCTGAGTGAGAAGGAACGGGAACTGCTCGACCGGGTGGCCCAGGGGCTTAGTAACCGGGAAATTGCCGAGAGCCTGTATTTAAGTGAAGGAACCGTGCGAAACCGCATTAGCGTGATTTTGGAAAAACTGAATCTCCGGGATCGGACTCAGTTGGCCATCTTTTTCTACAAAAACCTGAACTGAGGTTTTAGCAGTTAAAAGCAAAAAAAGCCATCGCTGATGTTGGGGATAATCTCTTTACGATGAAAGAAGATGAAACCATGAAAAAGATAAGAACTGGAACGTGGATGATGCTGCTCGGATTGATGCTAATGATTTCCTTGTCGGCTTGTGTCAACGCAGTGGAAACAAAGCCGCAGGCTGTGACTTTCCAGAGCAGTTACCAAACCCATATCCAGAATGTCGGCTGGCAGGAATGGCAGTCGGATGCTGGTGTCAGCGGAACGACCGGCCGCTCACTGCGCCTGGAAGGGATCAGATTAAAAATCAACGATCACCCTAATTTAGGAATTACCTACCAAACCCATGTTCAGAATATCGGCTGGCAGAACTGGGTTGATGACGGTGCCGAGGCTGGGACGACAGGCCGGTCATTACGGATGGAAGCAGTCCGCATCAAACTCACTGGTTCTGAAGCGGAGAAATTTGACGTGTATTATCAGGCGCATGTTCAGAATCAGGGCTGGCAACAATGGGTTAAAAACGGTGAGTTAGCAGGAACCGAAGGGCTTTCCTATCGGATGGAAGCGATCCGGATGGTGATCACCCCCAAAGGAGCAGCCCCGCCGGACGACACAACTGCTTTTAAAAACGTAATCGTGCTGATTTCAGATGGATGCGGTGCCAACCATATTCTAGCTACCGACTATTTCACCGGTGGTCAGGGCGGAATCCAGGTATATGAGAACTTTCCAACCCAGTATTTTATGAGCACCTACTCGACCGGAAAAATCGAATCTGCAGATGATGCCCGTTATACCTATGATCCAGCCACGATTTGGAGCAGTTTTGATGAGTTGAAAAACAGGCCGACGGATTCCGCCGCTTCTGCCACCGCCATGGCCACCGGTACTAAAACCTATAATGGCGCGGTCGGAGTCGATCCCAATCAGAATAATTTACGTAATCTGACTGAAGATTTTGAAGCAAACGGAAAATCCACCGGAGTGGTCACCTCAGTGGAACTCAGTCATGCCACCCCGGCAGCTTTTGTGGCGCATGACACGGATCGCAGTAATTACAGTGGGATTGCCAATGAAATGATCAGAGACAGTAGGATTGATGTGATCATGGGCGCTGGAAATCCTTTATATAATGATGACAGCGTTAAACGTAGCAGCATTGAAGCCGAGCATTATCAATTTGTTGGAGGTCAGGAAACCTGGGAGGCTCTGGAGGCGGGAGCCTTGGGCAATGATGCTGATGGTGATGGCGATCCTGACTCATGGCAGCTGATCCAGACCAAGGCCGATTTTGAAGCCCTCCAGAGCGGAGCCGCACCGGATCGGGTGATCGGCGTACCGCCGGTTTATACGACCCTGCAGTATGGCCGGACTGGCGATGTTAATGCCCAGCCTTTTGCGGTTGCGTTGAATAATCAGGTGCCCTCGCTGGCGACAATGGCCCGGGCTTCCCTTAATGTACTGGACAATAACGAGGAGGGATTTTTCCTGATGATTGAAGGCGGCGCTGTTGATTGGGCCGCCAGTAAGAATCAGAGTGGTCGAATGATTGAAGAAGAAACTGCGTTTAACCAGGCCGTTGCCGCGGTGTGTGACTGGGTGGAAGGTAACAGCAGTTGGTCAGAAACCCTGGTGATTGTCACCAGTGATCACGAAACCGGCTATTTAACAGGCAGTAGTGGTATTTATAATGAGGTGGTCAATAATGGAAAAGGGGTCATGCCGACGATGGTCTGGAACAGCCAAAGCCATACGAATCAGCTGGTGCCTATTTTTGCCAAAGGGCCGGGTTCCGATTTGTTTAGAAAATATGCTGTGGGTTCCGACCCGGTTCGGGGTGCCTATATCAATAACACCGATATTCCCAGGGTGATCCGGGAATTACTAAAATAACAAAAATACCTGTTACGCAGCATATAATAATGCGGTAACAGGTATTTTTCAAGTTCGTTTAGATACGGCATTAGGCCAAGCGGTAAGGGCCCAGAACGGTGTTGAGAATCGCAGTCAACTGCTCAGGTAAGATACCGAAGACAATCGCCACTCCTTCTACCTGACAGCGACGGCTGTCGTTGTAATGCCAATCGGATTTTTCTTCGGTGAGGGAAATCATACAGCTTTGACCTTCGGCAGTCAGATTGGCCTTGATATGGCCGATGATCCCCCCCAGTTCAGTAATTTGGGCGGCGATTTTTTTAAGCGCCGCATCCAGGGTGGTTACTGCTTCTTCAAAGCTCAACTCAATCGTTAAGCGATATGAGCCAACCAGGCTGGCATCATGGGTTTTTACCGTAATCGCTTGAGGGTTGTGTTGATGGCGCTCAGGTTGATGGGCGGGCGCAGCATGGTGATGGTCACCATGACAACCACAATTTTCGTCATGACGATGGTGAGGTTGTTGGCTATTCATTGATTGGTGCCTCCTGTTCGGTATTCAAGATGGTTCCCCAAATGACCGGGTCAATCGGCTGGGCGGCGCTGATTCTGAAGCATTTGGCGTGGTCGTTAAAGGATCGGATGGAAGTCTCCACTTCGGACAAGGTCTGGTCGTCGACCAGATCGATCTTATTGATCAGAATCACATCAGCAGCTTCCAGTTGCCCTTCCAGGAGCATCTCCATAGGCTGCAGCAGCCGCAACCAGCGTTTGGCATCGGTGATACAGGTGACCTGAACCGTAAGTTCTGGCAGCGACTGGTTGATGGTCTGGCGGATGTTATCGGGAAAGGCCACGCCAGTCGTTTCCATGATTATCAGCTCGGGATTGAAATCGGTTCTGATCCGATGCAGATTCAGAATCAGTTCTCCGGACATGGTACAGCAGACGCAGCCGGAAAATAGATTGGTTACCTGGTAGCCGTTTTTTTTGAGTAAGCTGTCATCAACACTGACCTCACCGATTTCATTTTCAAGAATGACCACCCGGGTCGTATTGGAAGGCTGATTCCCGATCAGATGGCCAGCCAGCTGCAATAAAACGCTGGTTTTTCCGGAACCCAGAAATCCCCCTAAGATAATAATGTTCATATTAATTGTAAACTGTTTTGCTCAGACGATTTGCTTCATCGACGATCCAGCCGTTGACTTCCTGAACCTTGGGGTCAAAATAATCCAGCGAGGTCAGCATCCCATTGAAGATAAAACCGCCGTTGGGTGCAAGTCGATCAAAGGTGTTCCGAACCGCTTCCCGGACTTCTTCTTCATCGACCACTGGCCAGGTGCTGGGCATTCTAAATTCAAAACCGCCGTTGATTGCCAGCTTGGCGCCATATTTTTGTTTTACTCCCACCAGATCATTTTCAACCTGAGCCGGATCCCAAACGTTGACCCCGATGTCCACCATTGAGGGGATCAAATCTTCGCAGCGACCGCAATTATGGTAAAAAATTGGAATATTTTCGTTTCTGACCAGATCCAGACATTTTTTATAACGGGGTACAAAGATCTCTTCAAATAATTTGGGCGAAATAAAGGGGTTGAGTTTTGAAGCGGTATCATCGAGCAGGTAATAGCCTTCCGGTTTATAAAAGTGAAGCAGATTTTTGGTGATATAGAGGGAGTGTTCCAGCATGTAGTCAAGCAGCTCTTCAACTTCTTCCTGTTCTTCATAGATGGCGCAAAGCCCCTCAGTAAAGCCCATAAACCCGATGAACTGCTGAAATAAGTCAGCAAATCCACTGAGAACAAAGGCTGTTTGGTCAGGATCCTGAACGTATTTTTTACGGTCATCCCGTGCTGCTGCTTCCCAGTCAAAGCCGGTATAGTCCGGAGCTTTGATCACATCCCGCCATTTAGTCACATCGGTCAAAATAAAGTCATTGGGTTTTGGCAGGGCGGCAAAATTAATTTCTTCACCGGTTACAAAGGTGACGCCCCAAGGGTCGACACCGCCCCCAGGCCCCCGAAAACTGCCTAAAATACAGGGGTCGGCCATGGTAAGAAGCGGTGCATTAGGACCGAAATAAGATGAAACCGGCACATATTCCGGCATTTCGCCCCGGGCTACCCGTAAAAAATTTTCCTTCTGAGTTAAATGAGCTGTCATGCTTGTCCTCCTTAATGGTTGAATTATAAACAAGTTTAATATTCAAATACGGTTTTGTCAACACATTTGTAATAATAAATAAATTTACCATAATATCGTTTTCATAAACGATAGTTGTCCTGATATCATAATAAAATGATGCAATACCTAAAAAATATGTGAACTGGTCAGCAAGTAAAAGCTTCTCGGTTAAAAAAAATCGATTGATGGTGACTGCGATTATTAAATAAATTCAAAATATGTAAGTGAGACAAGTAAGGCAGAGCTTACCGATAAAAGCTGCTTAGTCAATAGGTTTTGTTAATCCGCTAAAAACGCCGTTAGCTGGTTGTGTCTGACTTAAACATAGCATATAATTAAAAAAGTATAAAAATACAAAAAAAGTAGTCAGCGAAATCGGGGAGATCCGATTTTTTATGAAATGAGTGGGAGAGAGGTTGCAATGAGAAGTTCGTCGAACCATTATCAAAACAGGTTCAGGTTGATCGTCAATGTGGTTTTAATTGCTTTGCAATTAGGAATCATCGGATTGGTTATCCTGCAGTTTTCTGAAGATGCAGTGGTTGCCTATTGGATCATTGAAGGGGTGGCTGTTTTTGTGGTGCTTAATATTGTCTATCGCAAAAAGACGGCCGCCTATAAAATTTCATGGATCATTTTTGTGTTGGCATTTCCAGCCGTCGGGATTGTTATTTATTTTATCTGGGGACGGCAGCGGGTTCCCAAAAAATCAAAAAAACGCTGGGATGAAGTGAATCAGCGTACCTTTTTAAGATTGGAACAGAACCAGGCTGTGTTGGAATCGATTGATGACAAGAGCATCAGAAAACAGGTGGAGCTGGTTCATCGGCTGAGTGATCTGCCGGTTTGGCAAAATACCCGAACGACCTATTTGAAGCTGGGCGAGGACATGCATCGGGCGAACCTGGCAGCCATTAAAACGGCTGAAAAATTTATTTTTCTGGAATATTTTATTGTTACCGGTGGTAAAATGTACGATGAACTGATGGCCGCCCTCTATGAAAGAGCGGCGGCCGGGGTAGAAATCCGGATGTTGGTGGACGAGATGGGAAGTCTGTCGACCCTGCCCAAAGATTTTTATCAAAGCTGTGCGGCACACGGGATAAAGAGTATTCCGTATAACCCTTTTTCGCCATCACTGTTTAAGTTTATCAGCTTTCGGGATCACCGCAAGATGACCATAGTTGATGGCCGGGTGGCCATCACCGGTGGCATTAATATCGGTGATGAATACATCAATCAAAAGGTGCGTTTCGGCCATTGGAAGGATATGGCCATTCGGCTCGAAGGGGCGGCGGTTTTTAGCCTCACCACCATGTTTATTAATATGTGGGACTACTCGACCGGGGCGATTTCGCAACTGGACGCTTTTAAGGGGACAGCCGCCCCGGAAACAGGCAATGAATTGGTGATGCCGTTTTGTGATGGGCCGATGAACCCCCGAAATCCGGCGGCCAACACCTATATGACAATTTTTGCCAACGCTAAAGAGTATCTTTATTTGACGACCCCTTATCTGATTCTGGATACGGATCTGACGAACTGTATTTTGCTGGCAGCCCGTAGCGGAGTGGATGTGCGCATCATTACCCCGGGTATTCCCGATAAAAAACTGGTTTATGCCACCACCCGGGCATTTTACGGCGATCTGCTGGCTGAAGGGGTGCGGATTTATGAATACACCCCGGGCTTTATTCATGGCAAGGTACTGGTCACCGACGATCAGGTTGCTATCGTTGGCTCCATCAATATGGACTATCGCAGCCTGACCTGGAATTACGAATGCGGTACCTGGGTTTGCAGCTCGCCAACAGTGCAGGAAATCAAGGCGGACTTGATGGATTGTATCAATGCGAGTCGGGAAGTGCATTATTCGGATTGGGAGCAAACCGCATTTTTAACAAAAGTGGGGCAGGCAGTTTTAAGAATTATGGCACCCTTGATGTAATTGAAAGGATATCAAATGAAAATATGTGCAATTCAAATGCAGGTGATCCTAAAACAGATCGACCTTAATTATCGTAATGCCGAGGGCTTAATTCGTCAGGCTGCAGCCGCTGGGGCAGATGTAGCGGTGTTGCCGGAAATGTGGAGTGGCGGGTTTATTACCGATGATCTGGATGAGCAGTTGGCGGATGGGCAACGGGCGAAAGCGTTTCTGAGCCAATTGGCCGAGGAACTGCAGATAAACATTGTCGGAGGTTCGGTGGCCACGAAAAAAGGCAGTTATTTTTATAATACCGGCTACGTGGTGAATCGGCAGGGAGTAATTATTGCCGATTATGACAAGGCCCACCTGTTTAGTTATGCCGGTGAAGACAAGCGTTTCGGGGCGGGCCAGCAGTTGGTTACCTTTGACCTTGACGGCATTCCCTGCGGGATCATCATCTGTTATGAGATCCGTTTCCCCGAATGGGTCAGAAAACAGGCGCTGGCTGGTACAAAGGTGCTTTTTGTCCCGGCTGAATGGCCCTTACCCCGGGTTCGTCATTGGCGGGTTCTGAATCAGGCCCGGGCCATCGAAAACCAGTTTTTTGTGGTCGCCGTTAATGGCTGTGGTGCGGCAGTAAAGGATCAACAAAACGCTGGCAACTCGATGATCATTGATCCTCTGGGCAAGCTACTGGCAGATGCTGGAGCTGATCCGGAAGAAAAATTGATTATCGCCGATGTGGACGTGGCTGAACTGGATCAAACCAGAAAGAGCATGACCGTTTTTAAAGATCGGAGACCTGAATTGTATTAAGAAAGCTTGGATAATGATATTATACCAAAAAAAGATGCGTTACCTGGTAGCGGATCTTTTTTTATGGCATCAGTAAAACGACACCCATCGTTTAAATCCATGAGTTCAGGGTAAGATGATCATATAAGCAAAGGTTTTACAGAAGACGATGAACAGATCGCGATCAGATTAGTTCATTGAAGAACATGGTAAAGAATTAATTTAGACAATTGCGAAAGTACCGTAAGCGGTGTTTTTAGTTTCGCAAGCACGAATGCGTATTTTTAAAAAAGGAGGCCAAAAATGAACGGGTTAGTAAAACAAGTTTTTTGTGGGCTGATCATTGCTGGTATCTGTGTGTTTCCAATCGGTATTATGGCTAAAGAACAGAATCACGATACTGAATTAATCAAAAACCTTGATTTGGAAGCCAGTGATGAAAACCAGAGCTTAAATGAAGGAACACAACGGTCAGAAATTTCGCTTAACAGCATTCATGCCGGGGATTACTGGTATGATACGATCGTCGGGGGAATCAGGATTGTTGCCTATACGGGAAGCGGTGGTAATGTCGATATCCCAGCTACACTTGATGGCAAAAGTGTGCTGGAAATAGGCAACGATGTATTTAACGGAAACACCAGCTTAACGGGTGTGAACCTGCCTAACAGTGTGACAAGTTTGGGGATGCGTTCGTTTTACAATTGTCCCAATCTGGATTCGGTCTTTTTAGGAAACGGTTTAACAACCATCGGAAATGGTTCGTTCTGGGGTGCCCAGGCGCTGAACAGCATCATTATCCCCAGTTCCGTTACGACCATTGGTTATGCGGCCTTTGCCAATTGCAATGCCCTGACTAAAATTACTATTTTTAACAGTACCCTAACTTTTGATGGACAGGTGTTCGGAACCATTCCCCATCTTACCATCTACGGTTATGCCGGATCGACCGCAGAATCGTATGCGTATGCAAATATGCGACCCTTTATCAGCCTGCCTGCTTCCTATGTGGATGTGTACTATTCCACGCATGTTCAGAATGTCGGCTGGCAGAGTGCCAAAAAAAATGGTGAAATCAGTGGGACGGTTGGCCAGGGCCTGCGCCTGGAAGGAATCAAAATTCTGGTGGATAACAGCGAAGTCAATGTGGCCATTCAGTATCAGACCCATGTTCAGAATATCGGTTGGCAACCAATGGTCAGCAACGGTGACCTTAGTGGAACAACCGGTCTTAGTCTGCGTCTGGAAGGAATCCGGATTGAGCTCGATGGTGTCGATGTGGGTAAATATGATGTTTATTATCGTGTCCATGCCCAGAATTATGGCTGGTTGGACTGGGCTAAAAACGGTGCCAGTGCCGGTACCGAAGGGATGGCACTGCGGTTGGAAGGCATTCAGATCATCGTCGTGCCAAGTGGTTCGGCGGCCCCGGGAGCGACCGCCATGCCGTTTGCCAGCAGCTTGAATTAACAAAACTAAGTCAAAAAAAAGACTTTGGTGAAATGCTGGACTTGAATGCCAACGGCTAACAAAAAAAGATTTCAAATAATTTATTTTTTTTAAATATTTTTGTTATTTATGATAAAAGAGGGTAAAAACAATATCGTAGTGATAACTGTGTAATTTCACACCAGTTGGGGTGTGATGTACACAGAAAACAATTCCATTGAAAGGAGGAATAGTGAAGTGAAAAAAATGTCGAAATTGATGGCTTTGTTGCTGGTTGTGATGATGGTGTTAATGTTAATACCGGTATCAACATTTGCCGCAGAAGAAGTTGTTGAAGAACCAACACTCGTGGTTCTGGAAGTTGAGGGAGCACCAGTTGATGAGGTGCTAAATACCGCAGTAGAAACGCCAGCAGCAGAAACGCCTGCAGTGGAAACGCCAGCGGCGGTTGAACCAGTGGCAGCAGCGCCGGCAGTGGAAACGCCAGCTGCTGAAACCCCAGCTGCTGATGCACCGGTTGTAGCCGTTGCAGAAGCACCAGTAATCGAAACTGCAGCAGATGAAGGAACCATTGAGGTAAAAGCAGTTCCCGCACTCGGTTTATGGAGAGATGCAACAACTTTTATTGATGTACTCCTGAACACCGTTGGTGCTGACTACTCTTATGATGCGATAACCAATGCTTTAACCTTAAACGGTTTTGTTGGCAAACAGGTTGTTGCAGCTGATATGGGTAGCAATTTTGCCATGATCCTCAAAGGTGAAAACCTTGTTGTGAATCCGGATGGCTGCGCAGTTGAAGTTGTCGGAAACCTGACCATGGGCGGACCTGGCGAACTGACGGCAGTCGGCGAATATTCAGCAATTCATGTCATGGACGGCGATCTCGTGCTTAATGATGGTGATTATGAATTAACCGCTTTAACAAGTGACAATACCCATAATGCCTATGGTATACTTGTTGACAATGGTGATTTAATCATCAATGACGGATGGCTTGATGCAACGGCAGTCCATACTGGAACCGGCGGAGCCTATGGTCTCTGGGCAGACAATGACCTGGTAATCAACGGCGGCGATGTCGATGTCATTACTGATTCAGTTAGTGGCCAGAGCATGGGTATTGGCGCTGGCGATGATGCCATCGTTAAAGGCGGATACACAACTGTTAAATCAACCACCGAAACTGGTGTAGCAACTGCATTATATGCAGCTAGCTGGGTTGTAATCCGAGATGGTATTCTGGATCTTTGTACCTCTGGTGGTGTTAATCCGTTAGCTATCTATGGCGGCGAAGGTGTTTGGATCAGTCCTTGCTATGGTGATGTCGATCTGACCGCATCCTGTTTGTATCTGGAACCATATCTCTGTTACCAGAAATCATCTTCTAACCCAAAAACTGGTACTCAAGACATGGGTCAAGATGCATTAATGGCTACTATGGGATTATTAGCACTGATGGGTATGGCTTATCTAATCAGCAAAAAAGAAATCAAAGCATAAATACACACACTATTCACAAAAAAGCAGTACAGTAGACGAAAACCATTGGTTTTAGTTGCGTTTATTGGTTGTTAAAAATGAACTCCGATTACTGATCGATTCATCACGAAATGATCAATAAAAGGAGTTCTTTTTATGTGGCCCATCTAAAAGAGCGTAACCGAGATTATTTTATGTGAGTTGATAAAATATTTCATTGACATCGATTACCGAGGTCGATAAGATTAATAAGAGAAACTGGTGATAAATTTGTAAAAAATTTAAATATTTAGTTAAGAGGGTTATCAATGGATGCAAATGATCGAACAAAAGAACGGTTGGCTCAGGGGATTAAAACGCTAATGGTTACAAAGCCTTTAGATAAAATAACCGTTAAAGAAATTGTTGATCAATGTGAATTAACAAGACAGACGTTTTATCGTTATTTTCAGGATAAATATGATTTGGTTAATTGGTATTTTGATAAATTGGCGCAACAATCAATTAAGCAGATGGGGGTCAGTCTTACGCTGGAAGAAGGCCTAACCCGTAAATTTGCCTTTGTCCGGGCGGAGAAAGATTTTTTTACAGCGGCATTTAAATCCAGTGACTGCAATTCGATTTTTGATTACGATTTAAAGCTGATAACGGATTATTATACGAATCGGATTGTCCAAAAAACCGGAAAGCCCCTGGAAAAAGATGATCAATTCCTACTGGACATGTATTGTCAGGGATCCATGGATATGACCTTTAAATGGGTGACCGAGGGGATGGTCATGGAGCCAGCTGAATTTGCTAAATTACTGATTGAGGCAATTCCGGAAAAGCTCAGACATTACTTGTTGTTTTTGTAGATTAATATTTTTATACCAATCGTTATCTGATAACAGCAGCTCTGTTATCAGATAACGATTGTTTTTTTGTTGGCAGAAAAAAGTGACACATTTTATTAACTGTCACTTATGTGACAGTTAGAGAGCTATGTCAATTGAATCACATCAAAAATTTGATAAAATGATAAAAGAAATGTAACTGTTTACAGTCGAAAAAATTTGGAGGTACCCAAAATGGCAAGAACCTATTATTTTCCACCAGTCGTAATTATGGAACCCGGTGCAATCGAACTCATTGCCCCGGAAATCAAACGGATGAATGTCAAAAAAGCATTAGTTGTAACCGATCAGGTGCTCATCGATGCTGGAATTGTCCAGGAAGTACTCAATGTGTTAGATAATGCTGAAGTGGCATATGCCATGTTTTCTGATGTTAAACCAAACCCGACAGTTACCAATGTCAACGCCGGTCTTCAGGCCTTGCAAGATAACGAATGCGATTTTGTAATCAGCATCGGTGGCGGATCACCCCAGGATACGGCCAAGGGAATTGCCATTTTAGCTACTAATCCCGGGGATCTGCGGGATTATGAAGGTGTTGGCAAAACCGCCAATAAATCATTACCAATCGTAGCGATCAATACAACGGCGGGAACCGCCAGTGAAGCAACGATTAATTATGTTATCACTGATGAAGATCGTAAACTGAAAATGGTTATTGTCGATCCAAACTGCCTGGCCACAGTGGCGGTTAATGACCCCAATTTAATGGTAAAAATGCCAAAATCATTAACAGCAGCCACCGGGATGGATGCCTTGACCCATGCCGTTGAAGGCTATACCACCGCCGGAGCTTCCCGGTTTACTGATTTATTCAACTTAGAAGCGATCAAAGCGATCGCTGGTAGTTTAAGAGAAGCGGTTGCCAACGGAGAAAATGTGGCGGCCCGGGATGATATGGCTTATGGACAATTTGTCACCGGTATGGGCTTCTCGAACGGCGGCTTGGGAATCGTTCATTCCATGGCTCACCAGCTGGGTGGTTTTTATGATCTGCCTCACGGCGTCTGCAATGCCATTTTGCTTCCTCATGTTGCAGCCTTCAATGCTGATGCGGTGGGTGATCGTTTAAAAGCGGTGGCAGAAGCAATGGGCGTTGATACAGCGCACAAAAGCAAAGAAGCAATTAACGAACTGGCCATTGAAGCCATCAAACAATTGTCTAAAGATGTTGGCATTCCCTCTGGACTGGCAGAAATCGGCGTTAAAGAAGAAGATTTCAGTGAATTGTCTGACCTGGCTCTGGCTGATATCTGTACCGGTGGAAATCCCAAATGCCCAACAAAAGATGATGTGATTGCCATTTACAAGGCAGCATTTTAATTTTGGGTATGGAAATCGCCTGATTGAGATAAGCAGAAAATAGACACGATAATAAGTTAAGAGGATTTGTCCGAACCGGGATAGATCCTCTTTTTCAATGAATGGGATCAAAGTTGAACAGATGCAGAAACGGATAAAATTTGAAGAAAATGAAGTGATTGGCAGAAGATCCAGGCATAAATCGCCAGCATTGGGGTATATAAGAATTGTTATGGTTCATAAAAGTTAGCTGAAAGGGTGAAGCCGCATGAATGACGCTATGTATCAATCGATTCTGGAACATGCCCCGATGGGTTATGCTTATCACAAAATTGTCTGTGATGAAGCCGGTAAGCCGTGTGATTATGAGTTTATTGAAGTCAATCCGGCTTTTGAAAAACTGACAGGGCTCTTTGGGGCTAAAATACTTGGGAAACGAATCACAGAGGTTTTGCCAGAAATTGTTAATGACAGCTTTGATTGGATTCGTTTCTATGGTGACATTGCTTTAAATGGTGGCAAAAAAGAGTTTGATCAATATACGGCGGCCCTTAACATTTGGTGTCGGGTCCTTGCATATGCCCCGAAAAAAGGTTTTTTTATTACCCATTTTATCGATATCACGAAGGAAAAGACACAATTGGAGGAATTGAACAATTTCTTTGAATTGAGCCTGGATTTTTTGTGCATTGCTGATATGGATGGATATTTTGTCAAAACAAACAGGGCGTGGGAAGAGGTGTTGGGGTACAGTTGCGAAGAATTGATCCGGACAAAATATCTGGATTTTGTCCATCCGGATGATGTTCAGGTAACCCGGGAGGTGATGAATCGTCTTAATGAACAGAACCCGGTGGTTAACTTTACCAATCGTTACCGGGCCAAAGATGGAACATATCATTGGATTGAATGGTCTTCCCGGCCCCAGGGAAAGTTGGTTTATGCGGCTGCCCGGGATATTACGGATCGCAAAAAAATCGAACAGCGATTAGAAAGGCGGATGCTGGAGTTGACCAGACCAGCTGAAGATACCAGCACAATTGACTTTTCTGAATTAATCGATCTGGAGACCATTCAGCGATTGCAGGATCAGTTTTCTGAGGCAACCGGTGTTGCTTCAGTGATCACCCTGACCGATGGCACCCCAATAACCGAACCCTCCAACTTCACCAGGCTTTGTCGGGATATTATTCGCAAGACTGTACGTGGCTGTCAGAATTGTTATAAATCGGATGCGGCAATTGGTGCCTATTCAGTCGACGGGCCCATCATTAAAAGATGTTTAAGTGGTGGTCTGTGGGATGCCGGGGCGGCGATTACGGTGGGTGGTAAACACGTGGCAAATTGGCTGATCGGTCAGGTCCGGGATGAAAACATCAAAGAGTCCCAATTAGTCGCTTATGCCCGGGAAATCGGTGCCGATGAAGATGATGTCTTGCGGGCATTTAGAGAAGTGCCCCGGATGTCCATCCAACGGTTTGAAAAAATTGCAAAATTACTCCATACCATTGCCAATCAGCTGTCAAATATGGCCTTCCAGAATCTGCTTCAAGCCCGCTTTATTAATGAAAAACGGCAAAATGAAAAAGAGATTCTCTATCTCAGCTATCATGATTATTTAACGGGGCTTTATAATCGCCGGTATTATGAACAGGAATTGGCGAGACTGGATAAAAAAGAAAATTTACCATTGACCCTTCTGCTGGGAGATGTTAATGGCTTAAAATTCGTCAACGATACGTTGGGACACTTGATGGGGGATGAGCTGTTAATCAAAACGGCCAGCATTATCAGCCAGGTCTGTCGCAAGGACGATATTGTTGCCAGACTGGGCGGGGATGAATTTATTGTGATCTTACCACGAACAGCGGGTTCGGTCATCGAAATGATGATCAATAAGATCAAAAGCCTAGCGGCAGCGGAAAAAGTCGGTGGATTGGCGGTATCCATTTCTTTTGGCTACGAAACAAAAAATAACGAGGCAGAAGATATCGAAGAAATATTTAAACGGGCGGAAGATGATATGTACCGTCATAAGCAATATGAAAGTACGGCAATACGACCCAGACCCAAATAGTAAACCCACCGCAAAAACGGTGGGTTTACTATTTGGGTCTATTGGTTATTCCGGGTAAAAACGGCCGGTTAAACTTCTAAATGGCGGGGATAGGTATAGTCCTTCTCCATCGGTAAAAAGACATAACCTTCAGCCTGGAGCGTTTCAATAACGATGGGAATGGCATTTCGGCTGGATTCTTTGAGTTCAGCATGGCATAAAACAACCGATACATCGTTTTCCCGACATCCTTCAATAATCGTTTGGGCAATAACATCACTTGGCGGTGGATCAGAGCAGCCGTCTCCGGAAGAAACATTCCAGTCGCTGTAATTAAAACCCCGACTAACGATGCCCTGAACACAGGCCTCATTGGAGTTTGTTGAACCACCTGGAAAACGAAAAACGTGGCTGGTTTCTTTTTGACCCGTTATTGATTTTTGGAATTGATCCAGCTCCTCAACATCGGCAAAAAAGGCTTCCGGATTGCTGTAAAGGCCGTAATCGTGGCTGCTGGTATGATTAGCCAGGGTATGGCCTTCATCAACAATCCGGCGATACATGGCTTTGGCATTGTCATTGTCATGGAGGGTGGTAAAAAAGGTGCCCTTGGCATCATATTCATTGAGTATATCAAGAAGTGCTCCGGTATTTTCGCTGGGGCCATCATCGAAGGTCAGAAAAACAACCTTGATCCCGGCAGTGTCTCCACTCCGAAGTCGAGCTTTTATATCGGCCAGGGGATCATCATCCGTCACCTGGGGTTTGGTTTCCGTTTTGGCATTCTGCTGATTATTACTGATTACGGTTTCTGTTTTGGCAGCATTGGGGTCGGACGAATTAGCAGATGAAGTCTGAAGGATCTGTTTTTGGGTATTAAAGGCTTCGGCCATTTTATTCATTAAAAAAAACAAAGACATGGTAATGATAACGAGAATAATCAGACTCATTGCCGAAAATGTCAGGAAACGGGGTAAATTTTTGATTCGTAATTTTGGGGTGGTTTTCTTTCTCATCGCTACCTCTATTGTTTTAAAATCAGAACATCGGGCAGTCTCGCCGAGGCTAACCCGTCTAAAGTTGATTGTAGCAGAAAACCAACTAAATGTGTAATTTATTTCTTGTTTTTTTAAAAAAAATATTGAATTCACATTGTAACCGCAAAGAGCGATTACTGCAGCATTAGACAAGGCTTAAGAGAATCGGCCAAAACCTTTAAACGGTTTCAAGTTTGAGCTCCTTTTGGCAATTGGGTTGAATTTAAACCGAGCTTGTGATAGGCTATTTTTATTTGAGGAGCAGGCCGATGGATATAATGGTGGTGATCAGCCAGATGTTGGAATTATTTTTGATTTTGGCTTTTGGATATATTGCAGCAAAGAAAAAAGTTGTCAGTGGGAATTTCGGATCACAGCTTTCGAATTTTATTTTAAGTATTACGCTGCCATGTATGATGCTGGCCTCGGTGGCAACCATGCCAGCCGATACCAATAATTCGGATGTCATTATGATGTTTATAATTTCCATTCTTTTTTATGTGGTGATGCCGTTTATTGCTTATTTGATTGTCCGAATCCTGATGGTGCCAAAAGAAGACCGTTACTTATACATGTATATGACCATTTGGTCTAATGTTGGCTTTATGGGTTTTCCTGTGATCGCATCGATTTTTGGGGAAAGCGCTATTTTTTATGCAACGATCTTTAATCTAATTTTTAATGTCAGCAACTTTACCCTGGGGATTATGCTGATGTCAAAAGAGGGTCGAAATGCGCTGGATGTAAGAAAGTTTTTATCCCCGGGGATGGTGTCATCGATTATTGCAGTTATTATGTTTGCCTGCCATTTTAAATTTCCGGAGCTTCTTAACGATACGTTAAAAACCGTCGGGTCGACGACGACGCCCCTGGCCATGATTGTAATCGGCATTGCTTTATCAGGGATTTCAGTTCGGAGCGTTTTTGCCGAGTTCAGACTGTATCCCTACGTGATTATTAAGCAGGTCTTGTTGCCCTTATTGGCCTGGGTGATTTTAAGAAATGTGATCATAAATCCCTATTTACTGGGAATTGTGATTATCATCATTGCGATGCCGGTGGCAACATCTTCGGTACTTTTTGCCAATCGCTACGAAAACAATGTTGCGCTGGCTACAAAAGGCGTTTTTATCACGACCCTGGCTTCGGTTGTTACGATTCCAATGATCGCATTTCTGTTAATGTGAACGATCGGTACAGATTCCCGATAATCTTTCTTCAAGCTTTGAAATTAAATGCGAGTAAGAGTTTGTTATTGTATGGTTGTTCAAGAAAAGGCTATATTTATACGAAAAAATGTGCTAGAATTATCATTAATTTAGTGAAAACTAAAAATAGTTATCACAGGAAAGCGGAGAAAACGAAATGATCGAATTAGCAGAAGTATTGGATCTGGCCGATAAAAGTGGATTTACGAGAGCAGCCAAACTTGAGGTTTCCACCATTGATTTAAACCCCGAAGTCAGACAAATGTGTGCCGATAATAAGTGTCAGATCTATGATACCAATTGGGCATGTCCACCGGGATGCGGAACATTGGAAGAATGTGGAACAAAGGTAAAAAATTACAAGCATGGCGTGATTGTTCAAACCACCGGCGAATTAGAAGACAGTTTTGATTTTGAAGGGATGGAAGAGATCAAGAACAAGCACAATGCCAGCTTTGATCGGCTGGTTGAAGCCCTGTTTGAAAAAAAAGCGGATATGCTTCCACTGGGCGATGGATGTTGTTCACTGTGTCAAAAATGTACCTATCCAGAAGATGCCTGCCGCTTTCCCGAGAAAGCCTTCTCATCCATGGAAGCCTTTGGAATTCTTGTTAGTGACTTGTGTAAACTAAATCAGCTTGAATATTACTATGGCCCTAATACCCTAACCTATGTTGGGTGTGTATTATTTAACTAGTCAGTTTGCCACGGAACCCTTTTAACAGATAGCAAATATGATCTCCCTTTCCGTCTGGCTGTAAGCGCCAACCCGGAAAGGGAGATTTTTTATATTAACTTAATAGTCGGAAAAAACGGAGACTGATTTGATTTGTAAATAGCCATGATTTCCTAATTAGTAAAAGCGATTGATTTTATAAATAACTGTTGACATAAACATTAAATTGATTTAAAATTGTCTCAGTTGCGAAAGTGATTAAATCAGGCAGCCAACGAGTGCTGTAAAAAAGAATGGCACAAAAGTGATCCAGTCAAGCGATGTAATCGCTATCACATTCCCGAGATAACGGCTATTTGAGAACTTAACAGTTGTAAAACTAGCATCAGTCGTTACGTCATCGTATCAGAAATTAGGGATTACACGCACACACGTGGAATCGTTAATATAACCGATATCATCCAGATATCATAAATCGATTTTAAAATTGGAGGAAAAAATGTCAAAAATCGAAGAAGTAAAAGCAAAGGTTGAAGCTGGAAAGTCAAAGCTGGTTCCGGTATTGGTTCAGGAAGCCCTAGATGAAGGCAGTGCACCGGCAGAAATTCTTCAGGCCATGGTGGATTCAATGGGTGTGGTCGGGGATAAATTCTCATCCGGGGAAATCTTTGTACCGGAAATGCTGATTGCCGCTAAAGCCATGTCTAAAGGTGTAGAAGTGTTAAAACCGCTGATGGCTGGTGACGGTTCAGCTTCGCTGGGTACTTGTGTTATCGGAACGGTGGCTGGTGATCTTCATGATATCGGTAAAAACCTGGTTTCGATGATGATTGAAAGTGCCGGTTTTGATATGGTCGATCTGGGCGTTGACGTCCCGGCTGATACCTTTGTTCAAGCAGTAAAGGATAATGCAAATGTCAAGCTGGTAGCCTGTTCCGGTCTGTTGACGACGACCATGCCAGCCTTGAAAGAAGCGGTTCAGACGATTAAAATGGCGTATCCGGATTTAAAAGTAATCGTTGGTGGGGCGCCAGTTACGCCAGAGTACGCAACTGAAGTTGGTGCTGATGGCTATGCTCCTGATGCCGGAAGTGCGGCAGTTAAAGCCAAAGAATTGGTAACCGCATAACAGTATCGGTTTAAAAGAACAAGCGGGCGTTGCTCAAGGCAGGTTCACAACGATCCATATAATTTTAGGAGGTATTAGAATGCTGACAAAAAGACAGAATTTACTGGAAACCATTAAAGGTGGAAATCCCGATCGCTTTGTAAAACAATATGAGTTTATGAATTTGATTATGGAAGCGCCCATCGGAGCCATGTGCGGGCCGGGACAGACAATAAAAAATGGCTGGGGAATTACCTTTACCTGGCCGGAAGGTCAATTGGGTGGTTTTCCGATTCATGATGATGCGCACAAGGTTTTAAAAGATATCACCGATTGGCGCAGTCAGGTAAAAGCACCAGCGGTGGAAACGTCAGATGAAGCCTGGGCAGCAGCGGTTGCTCATGCGAATGCCGTCGATCGCAATGAAGAATTTGTAACTGCCTTTGTAGCGCCGGGAATCTTCGAAATGACCCATCATCTGATGAGCATGGAAGATGCCTTGATGGCCCTGTATGAAGAACCCGAAGCGATGCATGATCTGATTGATTATCTGGTTGAGTATGAACTGGCTTATGCCAAAGAAATGGTTAGCCGCCTCCATCCCGATTGTATTTTCCATCATGATGACTGGGGTAGCCAACGTTCTTCGTTTGTATCACCGGAAATGTTTGAGGAGTTCTTTGTTCCGGCTTATAAAAAAATCTATGGTTTTTACAAGGATAACGGGGTAGAGTTGATTGTTCATCATAGCGATTCCTATGCCGCCAACCTGGTTCCAGCGATGATTGAAATGGGAATCGACATTTGGCAGGGGGTTATGACAACCAATAATGTGCCAGAACTGATCAAAAAATATGGTGGTCAAATCTCCTTTATGGGCGATATTGACAGTGGTGTCATTGACTTCCCAGGTTGGACACCGGAGATTGTTTTTGAAAAAACAAAGGAAGCCTGCGAACGATGTGGTAAACTCTACTTTATTCCGGGGGCCAGCCATGGTTTGAATTTTGGCTGCTTCCCAGGTGTTTATGAATCAAACGATGAAGCCATTGATAAAATGAGCGCCTTAATGTTTTAAGAAAAACGACTCAAAAATAGAACTAAAAAACCCGCTGAGAATTTTTATTGATTCTCAGCGGGTTTTGAATTTTACTTAAAGGTAGCCGTGGGATTGCCGTTCTCAATTTTTAAGGTAATTTCGGAAACTGAGAACAAATCAATGTTCGACCACTCAACGGTGGTACCTGCCGAATCGGCAACCATCAAATCCCAGTATTGTTCTTCAACCTCGGTATCAAAAACGATGTCCGTTGAACTTCCGCTTGGCAACGTATCAGTAGTCAGGAGATCATCACCCCAGCTGGCTTCACCAGTGGGAGAAACATAGATTGCGTAAATCTCGATCCCGGTGTCATTAACAATGGTAAAATCCTGAGAATAAACGGTGGCATCATCGGAATCATCAGAAGATGATGAACCGCTACAGCCGGTAAAAATAAACAGCGACAGAGCAAAAACCATTAGGATACTGAAAAACTTCATTTTTTTCATACTTTTCACCTCATAAATAAATTTAACATAAGACAATCATAACAGCAAACAAATGTGATAACAATTCAAATTCACGGTGAAAATAGCCGTTTCACGCTGTCTGGAAAGTTGCAAATAAATTGTGAAATCGGATTGAATATGATAAAATTATCAAAAAACAGTTAATGAATCAACGGTCAGATGGAGGACAGCATGGTTTATATAGCAGTTTGTGAAGATGAACAGGAACACCAGGAAAGAATTGAGTGGTATTTAAAAGAATACAGTGCCATTAATTGCTGTGATTTCGAAATCTCTTTTTTTTCGACGGCGGTGGATTTTTGGGCCCATTACCAGCCAAATTCATTCAGCATCGTCTTTTTAGATATTTATTTAGAAGAAGGCAACGGTATCGAAATTGGGAAAAGGCTGCGAAATTCAGGTGAAGACTGCCAAATGGTTTTTATTACCTCAAGCAAAGATTTTGCCATCGAAGGCTTTGAGTTAAAAGCCCAGCATTACATCATCAAGCCCATCACCAAAGAAAAAATCTTTGAAGCATTAGATCGTTGTCAGGTAGTGCTGGCGGAGGGGGGACAAGCGATTCGCATTCCCAATGGAAAACTGGAAGTTGCCATCCGTCTTAAAGATATTATTTATGTGGAGGTGTTTAATAAGATTTCGGTTATTCATACAGCTCAGGAAGAAATTAAAACCTATTTGCCCTTATCTCAGTTGGAAAATATGCTAGGCGGCACACCATTTTTGCGCTGCCACCGTTGCAGCATCATTAATATGAATCAGGTTGAGGATTACACCACCACTGATTTCATTATGAAGAATGGTGATCGGGTGGGAATCCCCCGCAGCAGCAGCGTAGCGGTCCGCCAAAAGTATCTGGACTTTATCTTCGCAAAAGTCAGAGGTGAATCCAGTGTCAACCAGTAATTTGAATATTATCTGGGGAATTGTTTTGTCGATCGGCCCCTATTTTATCTTAGCCTTTATACCAGTCTGGAAGCAGCTCCGGTATTCGAAAAAAACGGTGATCGTAGCGGGAACCTTGTGTATGGTCTTAAACATCATCTCGGTGATCGTGATCATTGAGTGGGTACCGGATTGGAACAGTTTGCGTTTTTTCCACAGTGTTTTTTTTCTGTTGCTCTACCTCGGAGTTTATACGGCAATGGTTCGAGGAACCCCCGCTAAACTTCTGTTTGTCGGCCTGCTGGTTAAAAGCTATGCCGATTTTATTGTCAATATGGCCAAGTTTCTGGAGGTTGCCTATCTGACTTATGGATTGCACCGGGTTTATGTTCAAACCTCCTATTCTTTTTATTTTAATCTGTTTCAATGTGCGATCCTGGCCCTGACTTATCCGTTGGTATGGATTTTCTTCAGAAAAAAAGTTGCTCAGGTGATGACGACCCGTAACAAGGCATGGGGATACCTTTGGATTATTCCGATGGTTTATTATATTATCAGCCTAGCCTTTGCCGCTATGAATCCCGCTTTGATTGCCCAATGGCAGTTTCTGGTGTTTAATCTGGTCTCGTTTTTAGGATTTTACCTGATTTATTATGTAGTCATTGAAATGCTGGAACAAACACAGAAAAACATGATTCTGTCTGAAAGTAATGAAGTCATCAAACAACAATTGCTGTTTCAGTCTGAATATTACAAGAAATTTGGGGTCTGTATTGAAGAGACCCGCAAAGGTGAGCACGACCTGCGGCATCATCTAAATGCGGTGCTGGGATTAATCCAACAAAAAAATGGAGACAAGGCCGAAAGCTACATCGCCGAATTACTGGGGAACCGTTTGAGCATCGCAGATATTTTGTATTGTAGCAATGATGCCGTTAATGCCATATTAGGCTATTACGCCAATATTTGTAAGCTCGAAGCGATTGATTTTACCATTGAAGCAATGGTGCCCCAGGATTTAAAAATTGATGAAACGGATTTATGTGTGGTTTTTGGAAATGTTCTGGAAAATGCCCTGGAAGCCAACCGGCGAATCACCTCAGGGGAAAAGATGATTAAACTGGCATCGCAGTTTATTGGCAACAAGTTATATATTACGGTGGACAATCGCTTTAGTGGGATAATCCCGATGAAAAACGGCACTTTCCTTTCCCGGAAAAGAGAGCAGTCATCAGGTATTGGAATTGTGTCGGTGACGGCCATTGCCCAAAAGTATGACGGCGAAGCTCGATTTGAAGCAGATGATCAGATCTTTCGAGTGGCAGTCGTCATGTCCAATAACAATCAAAAAATGGTTCCAGAAAACCCTCCAATCTGGGATGCGCAGGGAATCAATAATAATCCTTGTCAGTTGGAGCATTAATCACTATAATAAATACAAACTAAAAGTGTCGATACAACGGTCAGAATTACCGGCAGCGGTCAGATCGGGGTAAATTTTGGCGAAAAATTGTGAAAAAGGGAGTAACAAATGAGTTTTGAGTTGATCCAGGAAATCCCCTCACCCAGTGAAATTTTGAAAATGATGCCTTTATCTGAAACGGGCAAAAAAATAAAAACCCAGCGGGATCAGATGATCCGAGATGTGTTTGAAGGAAAGGACGATCGCTTCATCTTAATCATTGGGCCTTGTTCAGCAGATAATGAAACAGCCGTGATTGATTATGTGAATCGTTTAAGTGCAATTCAGAAGGAAGTGGCCGATAAGATTATCATCATTCCGCGAATATATACCAATAAACCACGAACCACCGGCGAAGGGTATAAGGGGATGCTTCATCAACCGGATGCAAACAAAGAGGCAAACATGGTTGAGGGGATTAAAGCCATTCGCCAATTGCATATCCGTTCCATTGAAGAAACAGGTTTGTCCTGTGCGGATGAAATGTTATATCCCGAAAACTATGCCTACCTGGAAGATTTGCTCAGTTATGTGGCGATCGGGGCCCGATCGGTGGAAAATCAGAAACATCGGTTAACGGTCTCGGGTCTGGAAATTCCGGTGGGAATGAAAAACCCGACGAGTGGTGATATTACAGTAATGCTGAATTCCATTCAGGCCGCTCAGGCAGGGCACACCTTTATCTACCGGGGTTGGGAAGTAAAAACAAATGGAAATCCGCTGACCCATGCGATTATGCGCGGATCGGTGGATCAGCATGGACGCAACTATCCCAACTATCATTATGAAGATATTATGCATCTGATTAAGTTATATGAAAAGCGGGATTTTTCCTGCCCGGCCGTTATCATTGACTTGAATCATGCCAACTCCAACAAGCGTTTTTGTGAACAGCCCCGAATTGCCCGGGAAATCCTGCGTAATCGTCATTATGACGCCAGCTTGAAAAAGTATGTGAAGGGTCTGATGATTGAAAGTTACATTGAAGAAGGGAACCAGCCAGTCGATGGTGGGGTATATGGCAAATCCATTACTGATTCCTGCCTGGGATGGAAAGCTTCAGAAGAGTTAATTCGAACCATTGCTGAAAAAGTATAGTAAATAAAAAACCGTCAATTGTCTGTCAATGAACAATTGGCGGTTTTTTAATGCTTAAAAACGATCAGAAATGGGATATTTAAAAAGGCAGGTGACTAAACGTATAAACAGGGGGTATCAAATTACTAAGCATTTATATCTATAGAAATATGACAGTTCCAGTATGTGTTGAAAGGGTTATGAAGGATGAATCAGATAATCAGACAAAAGATTGCTGTTATGATGGGCTTCATAAAAATGCGGTTAAAAAACCTGAGAGCCATTACTTATAATATAAAAAACAACGGAGAGGGGAATCGAGATCGGGATCTCAATTATCTAAAGAATCATTTATTTTATGATATTACCTTCTATTTTATTCTGTTGGGGCCGATTCTGTTCTTTTACGGTGCCTATCTGTTTTATGAGGAAGGCAAGTATGTGGTATCGGTTATGGAGTTTTTACTGTATTTTGTCTCCGTCTTTGTTCTGCTTAATCATAAGATCAATCTTCGAATCAAAAAACTCTTTTTCCTGCTGACCGGCTATTTTGCCAGTGTGCTGGTGCTGATTGTGGCTGGACCCATGGGAGCCGGAATGGTATGTGTAACAGTGGTGCTGGTGTTATCCGGGTCGCTGCTGGATAAAAAATGGGTTTTGAAATTTATTGCTTTTAATCTGTTTGCTTTTCTGGTTATTACAGTGCTGTTGTTCAGCAGTTTTTTCAATGAATTTGCCATTGCTGATTACGGATCAAGATGGCCGATCGTTGCCATCAGCAGTCAGATCCTGGGAATTGGTTTGTTATTTGTTATCCAAATCATTTATGAGGGGCTTGAGAAACAAGCAAAAATCATCATCAGATCCCAAAAAAGTCTGGAAGCCAGTGAGCAAAAATACCGATATTTAAGTTATCATGACCATCTGACGGGGTTGTACAATCGTCTCTTTTGGGAGGAAGAGCAAAAGCGGATTAACATCAATGAACAGTTGCCGATTTCAATTATAATTGGTGACATCAATGGGATTAAACTGATGAATGATGCCTTTGGCCATGAAGCTGGAGATCGGATGATCATTGAAACATCCCGGATCATGAAAAACAGTTGTCAGAAGGGTGAAATAGTTGCCAGAACCGGAGGTGATGAATTTAGCATCCTGATGCCAAAAACATCCCGGGAAGCGGCGCTGAAACAGATGGAAGAAATAAAGCAAAGTTTTGCTGAACATAATCGGCGGATTTTGAATGAGGCATTTCATATTAATGTGGCCTTGGGTTCGGGAACAAAAGAAGAACCCCATGGCGATTTGAAGGAAACCATCAAAAGAGCTGAATTATACATGAACCAGCGCAAACTACTGGAGCAACGCAGCTCACATAGCGCTATTATTGCTTCAATCAAAGCGACGATGTATGAAAAAAGCCATGAAACCGAGGAGCATTCTGAACGCTTGGCGGCTTTGTCGCGAATGATTGGTCAAGCCCTCAATCTTTCCCAAATCGAACTGGACAATCTGGAATTACTGGCGACACTTCATGATATTGGCAAGGTCGGAATTGATGATCGGATTCTGGCAAAACCTGGAAAACTGACTGAAAAAGAATGGATTGAAATGAAAAAGCACCCAGAAATTGGCTATCGTATTGCTTGCGCTTCACCAGAGCTGGTATCGATCGCTGAGTATATTCTTTGCCATCACGAGCATTGGGATGGTAGTGGTTACCCGAAAGGCCTAGTCGGAGAAGAGATTCCGCTGTTGTCACGGATTATCGCAATCACAGATGCCTATGATGCAATGACTGAGAACCGAATCTACCAAAAAGCAACAAATTGCCAAAATGCCTTAGCTGAAATTCAGAAAAATGCGGGTTCACAGTTTGATCCCGATATTGTTTCGTTATTTGTTGGAATTATGCAGAAAAATCCGGTCTGTGAGGAAATCTTTAGCATAAACCGATAGCCAGAAAAAAAGATATATAAGTAAGGCTGGTCTCTTCGTTTAGAAACCAGCCTCAAGTCATGCAATGAATTATCTATTATGGAACAGCGTTGCTGTGAGTTTGCAAAATTTAAAGGACGAACCGGTTGTATCAGTCAAGAAATAGATTAATGATTAACGTGAATTTATCCGGTTTTTGAAACATTAAGCCATGTCCTGCTTCGGGGATCAAAATGAGCTTGGAGTTCGGCAATCGACTGGCCAGATATTCGGCATTTTCGGAAGGGAGAATCAAATCGTCTTTACCATCAATAACCAGAGTTTCGTGTTTTAGAAAAGGAATGCGATTACAGGAACCTTCCCACTTGTTGATCGCATCAGCTTGTTTCAGGATCGAATCAGGATTCATAACCCCCAGCGGGCGATGAAATATTTCCCGAATGCGATCCGGATTATTTTTTATCCACTCAGGAGGGAAGATCAGTCGCAGCCACTCATAACCTTTTTCAGAGGGAATTCCCAGTGTGTTTTCAAGCCGGAAAAGAACCTTTGGTTCAGGAGGAAAGATTTCCGGATGACAAAGTGAAGCGTATAGAATCAGTTTGTTAACAATTTCAGGATGCCTTAAGGCTAACTCCTGAGCAATTGATGCCCCCATGGACCATCCCAGCACATGGGCACTTTCTATCTTTAATGCAACCAGCATTTCATAGGTGTCTTCAGCAAACTGTTCAATTGTAAAAGGCTTATGACCTGAACTGGTTTCACCCATGCCGCGGTTGTCAAAGACAATCACCTTGTATTTTTTTGACAGCGAACGTAAAAACCGTTCCTCCCACAGGTTCATGGTTCCACCATAACCCATTATTAAAAGCAGAGGGTATCCGGATCCATAAACTTGGTAGCTCATACTAATGTCTTCAACTCTTACCATTACAACACCTCTCTTTGAAAGAATAGCCATTTATTTAATACCCATAATGAAGGAATTTATTAACAAAAGGCGATGAATATTAAAAAAAAAATCTAAGCATTATTTTTAAAAATGGCATAATAAAGCCAGATTAATTCTTTACAAAAGAGTTACAAACGTTTACAGTGTAGTTGTTTACTTTTGCCATAAACATGATACAATATAATTGAATCAAGGATCAACCAAATCCTTTTCCAATTTAATGACAGGATCATTGAAAAGTAAAGAATCACTTAACTGAATGAAAAAATCAGGGAGAAGCTTATCAGATTGAAAGAAGATCAGAGATAAACTTCAAGGAACTGATTTTTCGATCTTACACTCTACGGTGGAAAAATTCTTAAAGTCATAAGAATTGAGGAGTACATCGTTAATCACAGTCAGATTTATTGGCGATCGGTATTGACATTATGATCAGCACATTAAAACGATGTGTTCATAATAAAAATAATAGATCAAGAATAGGTAATCAACGTGAGAAGAGAAGATGATTTTCAATTGAAATTCAGCGTAACAAACGGGAGAAATTTGGACGAGAGAACAGATTGTTCAGAAATTTATTTCATAAAAAATCCCCAATGCAAAAACGGCAGAAAAGGATCGTAAAAGCGAAATAAAAAGTAAGATAATCCCTGGAGCAAGTGAACTATTTACATTGGAAATGCGAAGCGGAAGATTTTTGATAAGCAGAAAGGGGTGAGTCCCAAAAAATGACAACTGAGATTGTAAGCTGAGGCCGATTCTACAGAATTAATTGTGGAATCGGCTTTCAGCTTTTTTGTGGTTGGACGGATCTATAAAAATGAGCGCCAGAAAATGGGTGGAGTTTAGAAGTCAGTTTTTTGATAATCATAAAAAAGTGAGGTTTGTTTAATGCTCGATTGGGTAATAAAAGACAATAAGCAAATGAGATTGGGAGATTTAGCATGATTGATTATCTTAAAAATGGTTTATTTGATATCCGATCCGATCAGATGGGTGCCGATGCTATCCACGAAAGTATTGTAGCTGGTGTGAAGCTAAAGGGTGCCCCGTTGATTATTCTTTTCTGTGCCATTATTGTCGCTTCGGTTGGTTTAAACACCAATTCAACGGCGGTTATTATTGGAGCGATGCTCATATCACCGCTGATGAATCCGATCATTGCCATGGGCTATAGTCTGGCGACCTATGACGGGTTATTGCTACGAAACGCCGCCCTTAATTTTATGATTCAGATTATTATTGCCCTGATTGGCGCTTCCATTTATTTCTCGCTGACCCCGATTCATGAGGCTACCAGTGAATTGATCGCCAGAACCGGGCCCTCTTTTTTTGACATGCTGATTGCCTTCTTTGGTGGAACCGCCGGGGTCATCGGAATAACTAGAAAAGAAAAAACCAATGTCATTCCCGGTGTTGCCATTGCCACTGCACTCATGCCACCAATGTGTACCGTTGGCTATGGCATCGCCAACAGCAACCCGGATTATATTTTCCCGGCGGCTTATTTATTTCTGATTAATGCTTTTTTTATTATGCTGGCAACCTTTGCTTTTTGTAAGCTGTTGCAGCTCAAGCAAGCTGCGGTGGTTAAAGAGCGCTTCAATAAAATTTTAAAGCGGGGGATCATTATTGGGATGATTCTGATCACCATTCCGGCAGCGGTTTCCGCAATCTATGTGTCGATTGATTCGATACTGAACCAGCATCTTACGGGTAAGGTTCAATCATTTGTGAATGCTGAAGTCGATTCGTCGACAACCACCACCATGCGAGCAACCATTGACCCGGAAAGAAAAAATCTGCGACTGGATTTGATTGGGGAAGTTTATAGCCCGGATCAGATTGATCGGATCACAACAAATATGGCCGACTATGGATTGGAAGGCTACACCCTGGAAGTGGTTCAGGACATCCGAACGACTCTCTTTAACTATTTTGAAAAAGAAAACAGTGCCGGCATATTGGAAGGTGAGATTGTGATTGTCTAAAACACTCACCCAAAGATTAAGATGAACCTAAAAAAACAGCCACACGATCCAGTGCGGATTTTGTGGCTGTTTTAGATGCGTTATGGAGCAATTTATTTTTTAGTTAAATAATTGTGACAGGCTCGGGCGGCTTCACGGCCTTCATTGATGGCCCAGACCACTAGACTTTGGCCTCGACGGATATCACCGGCAGCAAAGATATTGTCCACACTGGTTTGGTAAACACCGTAATCGGCTTTGACATTGGAGCGGGGATCCCGTTCCAGACCCAGTTGGTCAACCAGCAGGTCATCCGGTCCCAGAAAGCCCATCGCCAGTAAAACCAGATCTGCAGGCAGAATTTTTTCAGTTCCGGGGATTTCCTTCATGGTCATCCGTCCGTTTTCATCAGCAATCCACTCAATTTCGACGGTATGGACTTCTATAACATGGCCTTCGGCATCGCCGACAATTTTTTTAGTGGTGGTACAGTATTGGCGGGGATCACTGCCATACAGGGCCACTGCTTCTTCCTGACCATAATCCAGCTTGTAGGTTTTGGGCCATTCCGGCCAGGGATTGGTTTCTGCTCGGGAGGTCGGCGGTTTGGGCATGATTTCCAATTGCAGCACACTTTTACAGCCATGACGAATTGAGGTGGCAACACAGTCGGTACCAGTATCGCCACCCCCGATGATGACCACATGCTTGTCTTTGGCAGAGGTAAAATTACCATCAGTCAGGTTGGAGTCCAGCAGGCTTTTGGTGTTGGCTGATAAAAAGTTGATTGCGAAATCAACGCCTTTAAGATTTCGGCCTTCCACTGGCAGATCCCGGGGTTTGGTGGCGCCACCACATAAAACCACCGCATCGTAATCGGCTTTTAAATCGGCAATGGCGTAGTCTTTACCGACCTCGGTACTGGTGACAAAGTTGATTCCTTCGGCGGTCATCAGGTCAACCCGACGCTGAACGACAGCAATCTTATCCAGCTTCATGTTGGGGATACCATACATCAGCAGTCCCCCAATCCGGTCGGCCCGCTCGTAAACTGTAACATTATGGCCAGCTTTATTGAGTTCCGCCGCACAGGCCAGACCAGCTGGTCCGGAGCCCACCACGGCGATTTTTTTATCGGTTCGCAGTTTTGGCGGGTTTGGCGTAATCCAGCCTTCTTTAAAAGCATGATCGATAATGGTGCACTCATTGGTTTTGATGGTTACCTGTGGTTGGTTTAAGCCGACGGTGCAGGCCCCTTCACAGGGAGCCGGGCAAACCCGGCCAGTGAATTCAGGGAAATTATTGGTGTTAAGCAGTCGAATCAGGGCTTCTTTCCACAACCCCTTGTAAATCATATCATTCCATTCAGGGATTAAATTATGAATTGGGCAGCCAGAGGCACCGCCAGCAATCATCATGCCAGAGTGGCAATAGGGTACGCCGCAATCCATACAGCGGGCGCCCTGAAGACGTTGTTTTTCTTCCGGCAGCTCTAAATGAAATTCCTGCCAGTCTTTAATCCGTTCAAGAGGTTCCCGATCCTTGGGCACTTCCCGGTTATATTCTAAAAATCCTGTTGATTTTCCCATAATTGTTTACCTCCTCTCTAGTTTCCACTTACCCGGGACAGATCCCGGTTATTTTCTTCGAAAGCCGCCATTAAGGCCTCATCGCCGGTAAGACCGAGGGCTTTAACCCGTTCCATGGCATCCAGCATCCGTTTATAATCTCGAGGTAAAACCTTGGTGAATTGTTTTGCGTAGTGATCAAAGTCATCCAGGATTTTTTGAGCCAGTGAGCTGTTGGTATAATCATGGTGTTTGATGATCAACTCTTTAAGCTCAGCCAATTCGACCGCATCGGTGATTTTTACCAGATCAACCATTTCAGCATTGCAGGATTCACAGAAGTTTTCATCCAAGTCCAGCACATAAGCAATTCCACCGGACATTCCGGCGGCAAAATTTCGCCCGGTTTTTCCCAGAATGACGACCTTTCCGCCGGTCATGTATTCACAACCATGATCGCCCACTGCTTCAACAACGGCAGTAACACCGCTGTTTCTTACACAGAAACGTTCACCGGCGGCACCTCGAATAAAAGCCTCGCCTTCGGTGGCGCCGTAAAAGGCGACATTTCCAACGATGATGTTTTCTTCTGGAACAAAGGTCGCTTCTTTAGGTGGATAAATGACCATTTTTCCACCGGATAAGCCTTTACCGAAATAGTCGTTGGCATCACCTTCCAGCTTGATGGTCATGCCTTTGGGCATAAAGGCACCAAGACTTTGTCCGGAAGAACCTTTGAGGTTAATGGTGATGGTGTCTTCAGGAAGACCAGCTTCACCATAGCGTTTGGTAACTTCATTTCCGACGATGGTACCGACAACCCGGTTGACATTTTTAATTGTGGTGTTAATGACCACTTTTTCAGCTTTTTCCAAAGCAGGTTGGCAGAGTGCCAGGAGTTCGGTTAGATCCTTGGATTTTTCGATATTGTGGTTTTGCTTGATTTGACAATATAAACCGCCGCCTTCTGGAATGGCTGGTTGGTATAAAATACTGGAGAAATCCAGCCCTTTGGTTTTCCAATGATCAATGGCTTTGTTCATTTCCAGTTTATCGGAACGGCCAACCATTTCATCAATGGTTCGAAAACCGAGTTCGGCCATGATTTCCCGCAGTTCCTGGGCGATAAATTTCATAAAGTTAACAACATGACCAGGATCACCCGTGAATCGCTTGCGTAGCTCAGGGTTTTGTGTTGCCACCCCAACCGGGCAGGTATCCAGGTGGCAGACCCGCATCATAACACAACCAAGAATAACCAGTGGTGCAGTCGCAAAGCCGTATTCCTCAGCGCCCAGTAAGGTTGCCACCGCTAAATCTTTACCCGTAAGCAGTTTACCGTCCGTTTCAACTTTTACCCGGGTTCTCAGGTTATTGAGTACCAGCGTCTGATGGGTTTCCGCCAGTCCAAGTTCCCAGGGTAAACCGGCGTGTCGGATACTGGTTCGCGGTGAGGCGCCAGTACCGCCATCGTAACCACTGATTAGAATCACATCGGCTTTTGCTTTGGCAACACCAGCGGCAATGGTTCCAACACCAACTTCAGAAACCAGTTTGACATTGATACTGGCTTCACGGTTGGCATTTTTCAAGTCATGAATCAGCTCGGCTAAATCCTCGATGGAATAAATATCATGGTGTGGCGGTGGTGAAATCAAGCCGACACCAGGTGTTGAATAGCGGGTCTTGGCAACCCAGGGATAAACTTTACGTCCAGGCAATTGTCCACCTTCCCCTGGTTTTGCACCCTGGGCCATTTTGATCTGAATTTCCTGGGCACTGGACAGATAGTGGCTGGTCACTCCAAAGCGACCGGACGCCACCTGTTTAATGGCACTGAGTCGGGAATCGCCATTGTGCAGAGGAATGTGTCTTTCGGGATCTTCACCGCCTTCACCGGTATTACTCTTGCCACCAATCCGGTTCATGGCAATGGCCAGACATTCATGGGCTTCGCTGCTTAATGAACCGTAGGACATCGCTCCGGTTTTAAAGCGGGTACAAATGCTTTCGACGGATTCAACTTCATCAATGGAAATCGGCGCAAGATCTTTAAAAGTCATCATGCCTCTTAACGTACAGGTTCGTTGGCTTTGTTCGTTAATCAGAGCTGTGTATTCCTGATAGGTCTGATAATCACCGTTTCGGCAGGCAGTTTGCAGTTTATAAACAGCTTCGGGGTTATAGGTGTGATATTCACCATCGGCCCGCCATTGAAAATTACCGCCGGATTCCAGCGCATTGGCATCGCCAAAGGGATTACGGTAGGCCTCATCATGACGCATTTGTGATTCCCGGGCGATTTCGTTGATGCCAATCCCTTCGATTCGCGAAGGGGTTCGAGTGAAGTATTTATCAATAACTTCGGAGTTGATCCCCACGGCTTCAAAAATTTGGGCACCATGATAACTTAAAATGGTTGAGATACCCATTTTTGACAGAACCTTGATGACCCCTTTACTGACGGTTTTGATATAGGTTTTGACCGCTTTTTCATAGGCTACATCGGTTAACATGCCACGATCAATCAGATCAGCAACGCTTTCGAAAGCCAGATAGGGATTAACAGCGGTGGCGCCATAGCCGATCAGTACGGCAAAATGATGAACCTCCCGGGGTTCGCCGGACTCGACAACTAAACTGACTCGGGTTCGGGTCAGATTATTAACCAAATGATGATGGAGACCAGCAATCGCCAGTGCCGATGGGATGGGAACCATTTTTTCATTGACACCCCGGTCAGAAAGGACAATGATCGTATTGCCGTCAGCAATTGCCTGATCAGCGGCAGCAAAAATGTCGTTCAGGGCTTTTTCCAGACCGTCACCACCGGTATTGCTTTCAAACAAGGTGGATAAGGTAATGGTTTTAATTCGGGGATCATTAAGCTGCCGGATTTTTTCCAGATCTTCATTGCTAAGAATCGGCATATCCAGACTGATCTGGTGACAACTTTCGGGCAATGGATTAATCAGGTTACCTTCGCCGCCGAGATAGACTTCCGTTCCGGTGATCAATTCCTCCCGCAGGGCATCAATTGGCGGGTTGGTTACCTGAGCGAACATCTGCTTAAAGTAATTAAACAGAACCTGGGATTTATCGGACAAAACGGCCAGTGGAATATCGTTACCCATTGCACCAATCGGATCAACACCGTCTTTAGCCATTGGGATAATCAATGCTTTTAAATCTTCATAAGTGTAGCCAAAAGTTTTTTGACGCTGAATCAGGGTTGCCTTATCAGTGACATACTTTGTCTTTGGTTCTGGTAATTTGGTGATCGGGATGTTATGTTTTTCAAGCCATTCGGCGTAAGGCTGTTGCGATGCAACGGCGTGTTTCAGATCTTCATCGTTGATGATTTCACCTTTTTCAGTGTCAATCATCAACATTCGTCCTGGTTTTAAACGCTCCTTGCAAAGAATGTTTTCAGGGGGAATGTCTAAAACACCGACTTCTGAGGAAAGAATAACCATGTCGTCCTTGGTCACATAGTAGCGGGAAGGACGGAGGCCGTTACGGTCAAGAACGGCACCCAGGCGAACACCGTCGGTGAACGCAATGGCGGCAGGTCCGTCCCAAGGTTCCAGCATTCTGGCGTGGTAATTATAGAAGGCTTTTTTCTCAGGACTCATGGTCTGGTGCTTGGCCCAGGGTTCAGGGATCATCATCATGGCACTGTGAGCCAGAGAACGTCCGGTCAGACTCAAAAATTCAAAGGTGTTATCAAAGATGGACGAGTCACTACCATCGACATCAACAACCGGGAAGGTCTTTTCCAGCTCATTGCCAAAAAGCTCGCTTTGGAGCAGGGATTGACGGGCGTACATCCAGTTGACGTTGCCTCGAAGGGTATTAATTTCACCGTTATGGATCACATAGCGGTTGGGGTGCGCTCTTTCCCAGCTGGGGAAGGTATTGGTACTGAAACGGGAATGAACCATGGCAATGGCAGTGGTCACATCGGGATCCTGTAAATCCAGATAAAACTGACCGACCTGATCTTCGGTTAGCATCCCTTTATAGACGATGGTACGGGATGAAAAACTGGCAGCGTAAAAGGATAGTCCGGCTTTTTTTGTTTTCTTTTCAGCCTGTTTTCGAATGGTGTAAAGCTTGCGCTCGAAATCCATGGTATCGGTTAAAGCCGCATCTTTTTGAATAAACACCTGTTTGAGGAAAGGCATACTGTCAACGGCGGTTTTTCCCAGATCACAAAGATCCACCGGAACATCACGCCAGCCCAGCAGGGTTTGACCCTCTTCGATGATAATGTCTTCCAGAATTCTTTCGCATTGGTTTCTTTCATTGACATCGGTGGGCATAAATAACATCCCCAAACCATAGTCGCCAGGTTGGGGCAGAGTAAAGCCTTCTTTAATCGAAGCTTTTTCCATAAACTGGTGGGGGATCTGGATCAGAATTCCGGCACCATCGCCAGTGTTCTGTTCGGAGCCCCGACCGCCACGGTGTTGTAAATTGACAAGTGTTGTTAAGGCCTGCTTTACAATATCATGGGATTTTTTTCCTTTGATATGGACAATCGCTCCAATACCACAGGCATCATGTTCGAAAGCGGGATCATAAAGTCCCTGCTTTGGTGGTAAACTAGTGTGTTTCATACGCATTTTAACCTTCCTCAGAAAAATCTTTTGTTATGACCAGAATACTATTGGTTGAGTAAACATTCAATAGTATTTATTATTATAAAACGGGAATTTATTATTTCCTTCTATATATATTATAAGTATCCATCGTCAGCGAAAGAAATATTAGTAAAATATTAAGCTTAAAAAATCCCCGATTGTTATAGACAAGATGGAGTCTTATAATTATACTATAAAGACAGATAATTACCACAAAAATTTATTGATCAAATCGAATAAATGGCGCTTTTTTTATAATGTATTTTGCAAATTAATGCAATCAGTGTTTTTGAATGGCGTTCAATTGTATGCCAAAACCGCACAGTTAAGCCCTGTATTCATTTACAGATTACGTTGATTAAATCTCAACGATGTATGGGTTCGGGATAAATGTTTTTTTAAGATTTTATTCAATAATAATAGCTCTATCATGAAACAGAACCCATTGAGTTTGCTTCCGATAGAGCTAATTTATTTTTTCTATTTTAAAACATTTCTTTACTGAGTTGGTCGATCACTTCGCTGGTAGCTTCATAAACCCCAGGGAACGAGCTGATATTTAATCCTTGACTTAAATTTGGTATAAAATAGAGTTTGCCACATTCCTCGCAGGCTTTTTTCGCATCTTCATAAATTTTTTCACGGGTCCAGCCAGGGAAATCAACCCGGCCGCTATCAATGTCGCCCATAAACGAAATTTGACCACCGTATTTTTTGATCAATTCTGGCACGTTGTTCGTTGTCATAACGCCCTGCCAGATATCAACACCCATTTCGATCATTTCTGGAACGAGCGTCGCAGCATAGGAGTCACTGTGGTGAACAATCAGTTCAACACCATTGGCTTTCCAGAAGCCGTAGACTTTCTTGTAGGCAGGCAGAATGAACTCATCAAACATTGCCGGAGAGATAAATGTAGAGATTTGGCTGCCCCAATCGTCATGATGGAATAAAGCATCGGGTTGAATATGTTTGAGATATTCATTGGCATAAGCCAATTCATACTCAACAACATAATCGATCAGTTCTTTCATGGCTTCGGGTTCTTCGTACAAAGCCATCAGAGCATCTTCCATGCTCATCAGATGGTGGGTCATTTCAAAAATACCAGGAGCACAAAATGCGGTGACAAATTTGTCGTTGCGGTCAACTGAATTGGCATGGGCAACGGCAGCAGCCCAGGCTTCTTCTGAGGTTTCAATGGCCGGAGCTTTGACTTGGTTCTTCCAATCGGTGATATCTTTTAAGGCCTTGTGTTCGTCATCATGCATGGGAAATGAACCGATTTGATCGGCAGGCCAATCGAAGGTGATGCCCCATTTGTTTTTTACTCGTGTACCAGGAGCAGGTGCCAGCGGTAAATCCATGGGAGCCTCCATGATCAGATCCATAAACTCGTATTGATTGACAAAGCGATCGGGGTTTCCGCCTTTGATGGTTTCCATTAAGTTTTGTCGTTTTGTTAACATAATAATACCTCCTGAAATTTTGGTATGTTTAATAGAATGGTGGAAATGTTAGGTTTTTGGAATTGTTGTAATTAATTTTTTAAGAAGGATGAATTTAAGCGGTAACCAGCTCTTTCGCTTTAACGGCAGCGCTACCGGCATCAGGGGCATAACCATCAGCACCGACTTCAGCAGCATATTCCGGGGTGACCGGGGCGCCGCCAACAATCACTTTCATCTCCGGATGAGCGGCTTTAATGGTCTGTACTGCTTCTTTTAAGGCTGGCATGGTGGTGGTCAATAGACCGGAACAGGCCACCAGTTTGACATTGGCATTGTCTTTAACCGCCTGAACAAAGGTATCAGCAGGGACATCAACGCCCAAATCAACCATATCAAAACCAGCACTTTCAATCATCATCGAAACCAGGTTTTTACCGATATCGTGAAGGTCACCGGCAACCGTACCGATGATGCAGGTGCCCAGCGAGGTGGAACCATCGCCAGCCATCAGTGGCTTTAATACTTCCACGCCTTTTGACATGGCTTTGGCAGCAATTAGCATTTCCGGGACAAAAATTTCGCCGGATGAGAATTTGTCCCCAACGATGCCCATGGAATCAACCATGGCCTGGAGAATTTCTGCAGGTGAGCTGCCTTCGTCGAGTGCTTCCTGTACCAGTCCGGGGACCAGTTTTGATTTTCCAGCTTCGACCTTTGCTTTGACTTCTTGAATTTTTGACATATTTTCCTCCTTGTGTGGTGTTTTTATTAGCGATGCTTACGTGTGTGCGTAAGCGAATCGTCAAATACATTAAAGTGATGAGTAAAACGAACACGTTTACAACCAATATTGTAATTGCTTGCGAGCAATTACAATATATATGATCGATCGCAAAAAGTCAACTAAATTCGTAAAATAAAAATAAACAACCAAAAAAAGCCTTAAGAAAACGATTAATATCTCAATAAAACAAAAAATAAAAGATGCCGCTATTGTTTGCGAACAATAGCGGCATCTTCGATATACAAATAATTTTTTACTTGCGTTAATTGGGGATATTCTTCGAGCAATCGATCAATGGTACAGTTGGCTGAGCTGATTAGAGACTTAATTAGCAAATGATTCGAATCAATTTTTAGCGAGTAAAACATCTGATTGATACAGAGATCGAAAATTTCTTCTTTTGAAATTTGGATTTCCTTTTCGTACTGCTTCATGGTTAAGGCCCGAATTACTCCAAAAGAGGCAGTTACAGCACAATCCAGGGTGAGACCTTTGTCGGAGCTGGCAATTTGATTGTTCTGGGCAACCAATGTTTTATATAGTTCATAAAGATTGCCATCCCGGGTGGCTTTTTCAAGTAAATCGAATTTATTCATTTCGTAAATAAAGCGGTCATAGTGCGGGTCAATTCCGGTCAGCTTAAAATGTAATTTAAAAAAGGTGATTAACTGTAACAATTCATCATCCGTGGGGAGATACTTAAGCAAATGCGAATAGAGCATCTCATAATTGTAATTGAGCATATCACTGGCGATAATGTCTTTGGTTTTAAAATAATAGGTGACCAAACCCAGATTGACTCCAGCTTCTTTGGCGATCATGGTGTTTGGTGTGTTGGCGTAACCGTTTTCCAGGTATAGCCGTTTGGCGGTATTATAGATTTTATCTCTGGTATTCATGGTGGCTGTCCTCATTCTTTTGTAGTATAAGGATATAATAGCATAAAAAATGAAACGTCGTCCATGTCTAATTTATTTGTATGGAGACTGTGCTGAGTTATTGAAATGATAACAAGACAAAAAGATAAAAAGAAGCGAATTAAGATTTAAGATGTACATATTCGGGTAAAAATTATATAATTAACTAACAGCCGAAAGTTTGAAGCTGATTCAATCCTGAAATTAAGAAAGACGAGGGTTATGGAATGAATAGACTTAAGTTATTGCTTGTGTTGGGCGTCGTGATGATATTGGTGTCCGTTCTGGTAGGATGCGGCGGAAATACAAATAGTGGCAGTACTACCGGTCAATCTAATGTTTCAAGAGATACCGTTTATGAGTTTTATGATAAGGTGCAATTAGATCAGAACAAGGAACAGGTCGATGCCGAATTGGGTGTGCTTCCGACCGAAAGTGCCCAAATGAAAAACAGCTTTGCATATGTGAATGATAACACCGGTTTTGGGGTGAGTGTTTTGTTTGACGAAAATGGATTGGCTACCAGTAAAACCTTGTTTTATCCGATGACCGAAGATCTGGCTTTTCTAACAACAAAGCCGGTAACCGAGGCGCAGGCAGAGAGTATTCCTGATGGAGCGACGTACGACGAAGTCAAAAAGATCCTCGGCGGCGATGGGACCGAAACCAGTGCAACGCAGATTCCCTTTGAAGATAATAAGGTTAGCTATATAAGGGTTTGGGTTAACCAGGATGGAACCATGCTTCAGGCAGTCTTTCTAACGGATGGAACCACCAGTAATGTGATGTTTTTTGATTAATGAGAACAATATCTCAAACTGTCTTTTGGCAGCTTGAGATATTTTTTATCGGGTAATTACTATGGCATCTTATCCGGCTGCTGATATGGTAATAAAAATAAAATTAGGTTGAATGTTCGCAAGATTTCAGGAGTGGAGAAATGATATCAGTAAGTGCCACAATCATATTAGTTTTAGTCATTATAATCGGCCTTGTTTTTGCATTGACAAATGGGCTTCACGATGCCAGTTCGGTGGTGGCAACCTTTATCAATTGTGGAGCCGCCAGCCCGAAACAAGCCATTGCGGTCGCCTCTATCTTTGGTCTGATTGGGGCGGTAGTCGGCGGGAATCTGGTGGCTGATGCGATATCAGAGCTGATTGATCTGCCAACCGATGCTGCTTTATTGACGATTCTTTTTGCGGCAGTTTTCGGAGCGACCTTATGGAATTTAATAACCTGGAAATTGGGGTTGCCTTCCAGTTCCACCCATGCACTCATCGGCGGAATCATTGGTGCTGTGATTGTATCTTCTGGTTATGAACATATTTTATGGGGCTGGGCAGAGCTGATTGGTGACAGCCACCAAATCACCGGTATTGTAAAAGTGATTATGGCCTTGTTTTTGTCTCCGGTTATTGGTTTTGCGATTGCCTTTTTTCTGGAAAAAATGACAAAGCTGCTGTTGCGTAATGCCAGGGTTTCCATCAATAAGCGGATCAATAAAATTCAGTGGTTCATCGTGGCGGGTCTTGCTTACAGCCATGGGTCCAATGATACCCAAAAGATTATTGGGCTATTCACATTGGCTCTGGCCGCCTGGAGCGGCACGGTTGTTCATTCGGCACCGCTATGGGCTCGGGTCAGTGGTGGAATTGTCATGTTCATGGGCACCTTGCTGGGTGGATGGAGTATCATGAAGACGCTGGGACGGGGCATTTTTGATATTAAACCGCTGCATAGCTTAAATTCGCAATTATCCTCGGTAAGTTCGATTTTAGGGGCAAACCTGGTTGGGGCACCGGTTTCAACAACGCATGTTGTCGTTGGTGGGATTATGGGAGTAGGTGCTGGCGATGAATATAAAATGGTTCATTGGGGTATCGTTAAAGAAATTCTGGTAGCGTGGTGTATTACCATTCCCTTGTCGGCTTTGGTATCCGCCTTTATTTATACCATAACAACAGTTATTTTTAATGTGATTTAGAAAGTGAGAAAAACATAATGGAGAAAAGAAATATAATTGATCGGATTTTTCCAATAAAATATCATTTTCATCAGATGCTGTTTATGCAGGCCCAAAGCAATGCATTGGGGGTAGGTGCCTTATATGATTGGTTGAAAAGCTCAGCAGAATCGGATTGTGAAGCATTGACCCGATATGTAAAGGAAGCGGATGAAATCCGGATGGAAATGGAAAAAAATCTGACGGAAGCATTTGCAACGCCTTTTGACCGGGGGGATATCTACTCAATATCGGTAGGGATGAACCGGGTTCTTAAATACGCGCAGTCAACGCTGATTTCCATGAAAACCTTTGATGTCAAAGCCAATGAAACCATCATCAGTATGGTGGAACAGTTAAACTTAGGCGTGGAAATTTTTGCTGAGGCGGTTCAAGATCTTAAAAAGAACCATGGCAAATCTGAGGAAGCGGTGGGCAAAATGAGAGCGACCCACCGGGAAATCGAAAAACTCTATATGGATGGCATGGTGTTTGTATTTGCTGGAACCGACCCCATGGAGGCTCTAAAGAAACGGGAAGTTTATCATCATATCAAAGATGCTTCAACAAACCTGGAAGAAACGGTGGATGTACTGCATCGGATTATTGTGAGGCTGACATAAAGCTGGTTATAAGATATTAAGAAACAAAATGATATGAAGAAAAGTCTATGGATGTAGATTCTTTTTTTGGCGACCCTTTCAATAATGTGAGGCGCTTTAAGACAGTATTAAGAGTAAGTGATGTTAAAAATATATGGAATAATTTTATGATGTTTGATTTACAAAAGAAATCGTTCCGTTTAAGCAAATATAATATTAAAATCTTTAAGCATTGTCTGAAATGATGCAGAAAATAAAGTATTTATGTTATAGTAATATATCCTAAATGGCATGAGTATTAGAAGAGTAAAGGATTACATCATGAATGATAATGTAAACAAAACCAACGCCAGAAACAGCGCAGGAGGACATCATGAATAAGAGATTTGGCATATTAAAACGAGGATTGGCAATCATGACCGTTTTTTGTTTGTTGTTTCCAGCGACGAGCCACGCAGAAGATTCAGTTAATCCGGCAGTTCAGTCTATTATGACGACAAGGCCAGTGGAAATGAGTGCGCCAGGGGGTGACGGGGCGGAATCCGGTGATGGGGAACCTACCGAGATTGAAACCATGGAACAGCTGCCGGAAGTGAATACCAACGAAAATCTGGAGCAGCAAATCATTATTGTTTACGCCAAAAGTGGTGAAGACAATGTTAAAGAGCTGGCATTGACTACCGAGGAGGTGGCTTCTGGAGAGCAGCTATCGAACCGGGTTGATCTGATCGAAGTCAGTGATAAAACAAATGTGGATGCGCTGATGGCTGATCTGGCCCAGAATCCCAATGTCCTGACGGTGGATAAAAACGACAAAATTCAAGTGACATCATTGCCCAATGATCCTTACGTGACCAATGGTTCGGCCTGGCAGTTTCAACGAATCGGTGCCGATCAGATCTGGAACCAGATATCCAATGCCGACCCGGTGGTAGTGGCTGTGATTGATACTGGATTAAATGTCAATCATCCGGATCTGATTGGCAACACGGTGGCCGGGTATGATTTTGTGACCGGCAAGACAAACGTGGTGGATCTGGCTGGCCACGGTACTGCTGTCAGTGGGTGTATTGCGGCGGTTACCAATAATGGAATTGGCACAGCGGGAATTTCCGGTTTGGCCAATATTAAAATTGCCCCTTACCGTACCGGGGGGATGTATAGCGGGGATACTCAGCTGGATGTGGCCTATATTTGCGCTGCCATTCTTTCGGCTGCAGAGCGGCCGGAGGTAAAGGTCATCAATATGAGTTTTGGCGGATACGGAACCTTTTCTTCACTGGCGGTAGCAGTTAGTGAGGCGGTCAGCGCCGGTAAAATAGTGGTGGCATCATCAGGTAACGAAGGTGAGTCCTGGAATTCCCGGGTGGGACAATATGCCTATCCGGCATCTTATGACCATGTTATATCGGTAGGTGCTACAAACAAGGATAACAACCGGGCTTCCTTTTCTCAGTATAATGATCGGGTGGATTTGGTGGCCCCAGGCCAATCCGTTTTAACCACCGCCAGAAGTGGCGGCTACGAATATGCCAGTGGTACGTCTTTTTCCAGTCCGATTGTGGCTGGCGCCTGTGCAGTATTGATGGCAGCGGATGCCAGTCTCGATGCCGAAGCGGTTGAAACGCTTCTAAAAAGTACAGCCCTGGATCTGGGAACAACCGGTAGCGATCCTTACTATGGTAGTGGGTTGATTCAGTTGGGTTTGGCGGTGGCAGCCATTCATTCAAGTGACACAGTGGGGTCGACCTATCGTACCCACGTCCAGAATATCGGCTGGCAGGACTGGAAAAGTGACGGTCAGAGCAGTGGTACATCAGGCCAATCCCTGCGATTGGAGGGAATTGAGATAAAAATGAATAATCTGGGCAATGATCTCGGTATTGAGTATCAGACCCATGTTCAGAACATTGGTTGGCAGGGTTTTAAGCGAGATGGTCAAACCAGCGGAACCTTTGGCCAATCCCTGCGGTTGGAGGCGATTCAAATTCGTTTGACCGGCGCTGCGGCAACCAGCTACGATGTCTATTATCGGGTTCACAGCCAGAATTACGGCTGGTTGGATTGGGCCAAAAATGGCGGTAGCTCCGGAACTCAGGGAAAGTCTCTGCGACTGGAGGCGATCGAAATTCGCATTGTCCCTAAAGGTGCGGCGGCACCAGGATCGACCAGTCGGCCATTTGTCAGCTAAAAAAAGAATTGGCAATAAAAATTTTATGAATAAAAGCAGTTTTTATGGGTAGATGAACTTATAAGAAATCATTATGGGAAGGAGTGTCAGGAGATGATTATTACCTGGGATAATATCAGTGAGATAAATAGGCGTATTACAGAACGGGATTTGGCGTATAAGGTGCACTTGAGTGATGCCTGCGGCGGGCAGAGCATGTGGATTGAATCGATGGATAAAGATAATCGGTTTGATAACCTGGATGTTTTGAATGGGTTGATCCAGAATTATTTTACCGAGATTCATGCCGATGTCGAGTTTAGTTGGGATAAGAAATCGTTCTGGTCAAAGGATCGTTCCCTGGTATTTTAAACAGCATATTAAACCGTGACTTGGTGGGGTCGGCCCACTTAAATACAACACCAAAAAAGGAGCTTTTCAGCCCCCCTGTTTATGGTGTTGTTATTTTTTGATGTATTTATTCACCAGGCGATAAGCTGTCGTCTGGCTTAACCCCAGAGAATCGGCCAGGTCATTGATGTTGCCGTAGATCTCAAAATAATCTTCAATCAGTCCCCGTTTGTAATTCTCAACCAGGTCATCAAAAATGACCTGTCTTTTTTTAATTCCCTCATTGGCGAAAAAGGAACTCAGTTGTTCGGGCAGTTTATCAATGCCGATAACACTGCCAAGACTCATTACTGCCATCTGCTCCACGGCGTTTTTCAATTGCCGGACATTTCCCGGCCAGTCGTATTGAATCAGCGATTCGATTACCGGATTTGAGAAAACCTTGTTCTGATTGTATTTTTTATTGTATTCTTTCAAATAATACTGGGCAATCGGAAAAATATCGTCCCGTCGTTCCCGAAGTGAGGGGATGGTTTGGGTGATGCCGTTAATTCGCCAGTAGAGATCTTCCCGGAAGCTGTTTTTAGCGACCAGATCCTCCAGATTCTTGTTGGTGGCGGTGACAATCCGGGTATTGACGGTTTTGGATTCCAAGCCACCGACCGAAGTGAAGCGTTTGTTTTCCAGAAAATCCAGTAGTTTAACCTGGATATTGGGCTGCAATTCGCCGATTTCATCGAGAAACAGGGTGCCGTTATCAGCCATTTCCACCAGACCCTTTTTTCCTTTGGGACTGGCACCGGTGAAGGCATAGGGGACATAGCCGAAGAGCTCGCTTTCAATCAGGTTATCAGGAATGGAAGCGCAGTTTATCGAAATAAACGGGTTGGTTTTCCGGGGGCTGCAATCATGAATAAACTTGGCAACTAGACTCTTACCTACCCCGCTTTCGCCCAATAACAGAATCGGGATATCGGATTTGGCCGCTTTCTTCAGTTTATGCAGGGTTTGGTAGAGGATGTAGCTGCGGCCAACAATGTTGTTGCTGGCCTTGGTTCGTTCCTCACGGGAACCTTTGTGCGCTTTGAGTTCGTTATCGTCATCGGTTTCTTTTTCAGGATTCAGATAGTCCAGGTCAAATTCCACAAACGACTCCCGTTTTAAGGTATTGTAAACCAGCATCACCAACTCGTGATCGGGATTATAAAGCGGGGTGGTGATGGTGATGTGTTCCTCATCGGTAAGCAGGGAACGCTGGCGGGAGATGATGGTGTGTTTTTTTTTGATGGCAGTTGCCGTCGAAGGAGGGGTCCAGAAGCCCTGAAACGAAGTCAAGAAATTTAACTTCCACATTTTTTCGGCGGAAATGCCATGGTATTCCAGACAGGCCGGATTGGCATAGAGAACATTGCCATCCTTATCGGTAACAGTCACCTCAATAAAACTATTCTCCAGAATATCCAGAAAAAATTCGCTGGAGAGGGTCTTCAGATACGCCTGATATTCCGGACTGTGATTAAATGCATTGGTAATCATTATTTTCCTATCACATATCCTAAGATATGTTCTCCTTATTATTTAGTGCGATTTTATCGTGCCGGGAAAGTACCGCCTGATACAAATCGTTTTCATCGATGAACTGATGATAAATCAAAATCGTCTGTTATTCAAGTGAAAAAGAAAATTATCGGGATTTTTCAAAAATGAAAAATAAACGGGTCGCTTTTCATTTCTGAAAAAAAGAATACATTACGAATGGTCAAAAATGGCTATAAATAGAATATAACGTATTTTGCTGTTTTGGCACGATAATTGCGATACATATTGGCAGATCAAACACGACATCTCGTAAATATATGAGAAAGGAGAAAAAAGCAGTTGTAATCGATACGACTACGAGAAAGAAAAACAGAAGCCATCGCATAAGGTCTGATGATTAGGGGAGAAGGGCGATTTGTTTTTTGTTTGTGAATTTCGCAATTATTAAGTTTTATTTTAGAAGGAGTACAAAATGTTTAGATTTACTACAGATCAATTTGTTTACGACATTAATGGCACCAAAATTGGTGGACAACCGGGGGAGTATCCGACGGTTTTAATTGGCAGTATTTTTTATCGGGGGCATAAAATTATTAAGGATTCAGAAAAAGGTGTCTTTGATGAAGATGCAGCCAAAGCCTTACTGGATGCTGAAGCGGAATTGTCAGCAGAAACTGGCAATCCTAGAATTGTGGATGTCCTTGGCGACACCGAGGTGGCATTGACCAAACATGTCGAGTTTGTATTAAAGAATACATCTTCACCAATTTTACTGGATAGTCCCAGTCCGGAAGTTCGAATGGATACCCTTAAACACTTTGCTAAAGATGAAGCTGCCATGAGCAGAATTATTTATAATTCGCTGGAAGAAAGCTGCACCGAAGAAGAATTGGAAGTGTTAAAAGAGTGTGGTGTTAAAACAGCTGTTATTCTGGCCTTTAGTAAGAAAAGTCTGCAACCGGCAAAACGGGTAAAATTGCTGGTTGGTGATGAAAAGCATGAGGGCCTGCTGACCAAAGCAAAAAGAGCTGGCGTGGAACAATTCCTGATTGACCCCGGTGTGTTGGATGTTGCCAGCAGCAGCTGGACTGCCATGGCGATTCGCGATATTAAAGAACAGTATGGTTTGCCGGGTGGCTGTGCCTCCTCGAATGCTTTATATCTCTGGAAAAAAATGCGTTCCAAAGGCAGCCCTTATTTTGAAGCGGCAGGCGCTTCGGTATTTACCTTCCCATTGACCCATGGCGCCGATTTTATTTTATACGGACCAATGGCTAATGCCGCCTGGGTATATCAGGCAGCTGCTACTACGGATGCGATGATGGCCTATTGCAATAAGATTACCGGCACAAAACTGGGCACCCTGGAAACACCACTGATGAAAATATTCTAAAAAATTTCTAAAAACAAATTTAGAAGGAGGATTACGTGTGATGGAAGAAAAAAAACCAGCAGCCAAGATGAAGGATAAAACCGTATTCTATGTTTCTGCGGGGATTGCATTAGTATTTGTATTATTAAGCTTACTTTTTACTGAAGGCACAAGCGCCGTTTTTAATCAGCTGTTTGCAATCATTACAACGAATTTTGGATGGTTATATTTAGTAGCGGTGGGGATTTTTATCGTTTTTGCCATCGGTTTAGTGGTCAGTCCCTTTGGAAAAATAAAACTGGGAAAAGATGACGACAAACCGGAGTTTTCGAATTTTCAATGGTTTTCGATGCTGTTCGGAGGCGGAATGGGGATTGGTCTGGTTTTCTGGTCGGTTTCCGAACCGATTATGCATTATCTGACCCCGCCAATGGGTGAAGGCGGAACGCAGGCGGCTCAGGAGCTGGCGATGCGAATCGTATTCTTCCACTGGGGATTGCACCCCTGGGTCATTTTTGCCATCGGTGGTTTAGGTCTGGCTTATTTCCAATTCAGAAAAGGCATGCCATTTCTGATCAGTTCGGCCTTTTATCCCTTGATTGGTGATAAGGTAAAAGGACCGATTGGTAAAACAATTGATATTCTGGCTGTTTTTGCCACTATTTTTGGGGTCGCAACCAGCCTTGGTTTTGGATCAAGCCAGATTGCTACTGGACTTAACTACATCTGGGGCATTGAAGCGACACCAATGACCATTTCGATTATCATTGCAATTATGACAGCCATCTTTACATTGGCGACTGTTTCCGGTTTGCATAAAGCCATGCAGTTGGCGGCAGATATTAAAATCTGGCTATCAATCGCCTTTATGGTATTTATCTTTGTTTTTGGTGGCAGTGTTTATATTTTAAATAATTTTACCAATTCATTGGGCGCCTATCTGCAAAACCTGGTGGGACAAACCTTCTGGATGGGAAATGTTGAGTGGGTTAACGGCTGGACCGTCTTCTATTGGGCATGGTGGATTGCCTGGGCACCGTTTGTAGGACAGTTTGTCGCCCGGGTTTCGAAAGGCCGTACGATCCGAGAATTTGTTATTGCGGTATCCCTTCTGCCTTCCGGTTTTTCACTGATTTGGATTGCCATTTATGGTGGTGCCGCCTTTAATTTAAACGCAATAACCAATGGCGCCATTGAAGCTGCCGTCGGTGCAGATTATACGACTGGACTCTATGCATTGCTGCAACAGCTGCCAGCTTACGGAATCACCTCGATCCTGGCGATCTTCCTGATTGTTGTCTGTTTTGTTGGCGCGGCCAATTCAGCCACTTACGTTTTGGCAATGCTGACTTCCGGCGGCGATATGGATCCGGATAAAAAGCTTCGCGGCGGTTGGGGGATTGCCCAGGGTCTCATTACCATCGTGCTGATTCTGGTTGGTGGAACATCAGCATTAAAAGTTTTACAAACCGCTTCAATTGTTGCCGCCTTCCCCTATATGCTGGTCATGCTGGTCATGTGCGTCAGTATATTAAAAGCGTTGAAGGCCGACTACAATGAAACCCAGGGACTGATAAACAGTAACGAATTGAACAACATTGGCAGCGCACAACAGGCTGTGGAAGGTCAAGAATAAATAAAGAAAGAGGTATTTTAGATGTTACCAAAATTTGATGTATTAACGGATGAACAAATTAACAAGATTCACAAGAACAGTATGAAGATTCTAAAGGAAATTGGAATTGAGTTCTCCTATGATCCGGTCATTGAAATTTTCAAAAAACATGGTCAACGGGTCGAAGGACACCGCGTTTTTCTGGAACCGGACTTTGTCGAAGAAATGGTTGAAAAGGCCCCAGCTCAGTTTACCCTGCATGCCCGTAATCCTGAACACAATCTGGTTTGTGGCGATGGTAATACCATTTACATGCCGGGTTATGGCGCTCCCTTTATTTATGATGCAGATGGTGGTAAACGCGATGCGACCATGGCCGACTATGATAATTTTGTAAAACTGGCTGGTGCCAGCAAAAATATCCATATGACCGGCGGGACAGTTGTTGAACCGACTGATGTGCCCGATGACATCCGTCATCTTAAAATGGCTTACAGCCATATCACCAATTCGGACAAGTGCTTTATGGGTAGCTCATCTGGCTATGAATTTGCCAGAGACTCCATCGAGATGACCGCCATTCTTCATGGGGGACTGGATGTGATCAAAGAAAAACCGGCTCTGATCTGCCTGATCAACTCGGTGACACCGCTTAAATATGACGATCGAATGCTGGGTGGTTTAATGGCCTACGCTGAAACGGGACAGCCAATGGTTATTGCTTCATTGGTAATGGCCGGATCAACCGGACCAGCTACCATGGCAGGGGCGCTATCATTACAGAATGCGGAAGTTCTGGCAGGAATTACCCTGGCTCAGTGTATCAACCCCGGGACTCCAGTTGTTTATGGATCAACTTCTACCGCCTCAGATATGTCAACCGGTTCATTATCAATTGGTAATCCGGAAAATGCCTTGTTCGCATCAGCCAGTGCCCAGTTATCACGGTTCTATGGTGTTCCGTGTCGTGGGGGCGGCGGTTTGAGTGATGCTAAAACCGTTGATGCCCAGGCCGGTTATGAATCGATGATGGTTCTCTTTGCAGCCAGCACCACCGGCGTCAACTTTGTGTTACATACAGCCGGGATTCTGCAATATTACATGGCCATGTCTTATGAAAAGTTCATGGTAGATGATGAAATCGCCGGTATGGTATTGCGCTACCTAAAAGGTTTTGATTGTGATAGCGATGAAAAAATGGCCTTTGACGTCATTAAGACTGTAGGACCAGGCGGACATTTCCTGACTCAGAAACATACGCGTAAGAATTTTAAAACCGAATTCTTCCGACCAGCCTTAAGTGACAGACAGTCATTTGATGCGTGGGCCAAAGATGGGTTGGATACCAACCAGCGAGCCAAAGCCCGATGGCAGGAAGTGTTGGCAAATTACACTGCTCCAGAACTGGATGCTGACGTGAAAGCCAAAATTGAAGCATTTATTGAAAAACGAACCAAAGAATTGATTAAATAACAATAATAAAGGTAAAAAGGAGAAGAATAATGAGTACAATTTTTGATGAAATTAAAGATGCAATTGTGGATGGTGATGAAGATTTAGCGGTTGAGTTGGCTGAACGAGTCATCGCTGAAAAAGTAGACCCGGTACAGGCCGTTCAGCTGGGCTTTATCGGGGGGATTGAAGAAGTGGGTAAAGCCTGGACAAATGGCGAAGCGTTCCTACCAGATGTTATGATGGCGGCAGATGCCATGAAAGCCGGGATGGATGTTCTTGAAGAAGTGCTGGCTGCCGGTGAAGGCGAAGGCGGTTATGAAGACAAGGGTAAAATTGTACTGGGAACCGTTGAAGGGGACATTCATGACATCGGCAAGAATATTGTCGGAGCCCTGCTGACCTCGGCTGGCTTTAAAGTCTATGATATTGGGATCGATCAGAAAGCCGAAGATTTTGTGGCTAAAGCGGACGAAGTGGGAGCAAAAATTATCGCTGCCAGCGCCCTGCTGACCACCACCATGAAATCGCAAAAAACATTGGTTGAGTACCTCAATGATAATAATCTTCGTGACAAGTACAAAATTATTATCGGCGGTGGCCCGACCAGTGCTAAATGGGGCGAAGACATTGGCGCTGATGGCTGGGCCGAAACAGCTGATGAAGCGGTTGAACTGTGTAAACAATTATTAGCCTAGATTATTCTTAAAAACTATGATAAAATAATTTAACATTGCCGAAACAGGTGCCAGAATGATTTTAATTTTGGCACCTTTCTGGCATCAAAAGGAAGTGAACAAGATGGTATTCTACGTTTCAATTATACTCATTCTGTTGTTTCTCATTTTTGGCTTTTTATTCCCGGAGCAATTATTGGGCGCTACCAGTCAGTTGTTTGGAATAATCACCAATGATCTGGGTTGGTTTTACCTGGCAACGGTGCTGGGGATTCTGGCTTTTTCGCTTTTTCTGGCCTTTAGCCGCTTTGGAAAAATCCGTTTGGGGGATGACGATGCCCGTCCCGAGTATTCCAACTTTTCCTGGTTTGCCATGCTCTTTAGCGCTGGGATGGGGATTGGCCTGGTTTTCTGGGGCGTCGCCGAACCGGTTTTTCATTATGCCCAACCACCGATGGGGATCGAACCGTCTTCAAATCAGTCGGCGATGATGGCGTTTCGCTACGCTTTTTTGCATTGGGGACTTCATCCCTGGGCGATCTATGCGATTGTCGGACTGGCTCTGGCCTATGTCACCTTCCGAAAAAAAATGCCCTGCCTGATCAGTTCCACCCTCTACCCCCTCTTAGGAGAAAAAAGCAAGGGGCCGATTGGTCATGTAATCGATATCCTGGCGCTGATATTAACCGTAATCGGGGTGGCAACATCGCTGGGAATGGGTGCCCTGCAGGTTAACGGCGGTTTAAACACCTTATTTAATATCCCCAACAATATCACGACCCAGGTTGTTATTATTATTGTGATCACCATTATGTTTTTGATTTCAGCAACCACCGGCCTGGACAAGGGAATAAAAATACTCAGCAACACCAATATCATTATTGCCGTGTTGCTTTTGCTGTTTGTTTTTATCTTTGGCCCCACCGTGTTTATTCTTGATACTTTTTTTGTCAGTCTCAGCGGCTATCTGCAGAACCTGCTGCCCATGAGTCTGGCCTTATCACCCTTTGAAAAAGATCCCTGGATTGGTACCTGGACAATTTTTTATTGGGCCTGGTGGCTGTCCTGGGGCCCCTTTGTGGGAACCTTTATCGCCAGAATATCGAAGGGTCGGACAGTGAAAGAATTTGTTCTAGGCGTCATTATTCTACCAGCGATTTTTTGCTGTATCTGGTTTACGGTTTTTGGCGGAACGGCCTTGTATTTTGAAATTTTTGACGGAGTTGATATCGTCGCCAAAGTGACGAGTGATGTGACAATCGGCTTGTTTGCGACCCTGGCCCATTTGCCGCTGGGGAGCATAATCTCCGTTGTGGCAACAATTCTGATTATTACTTTTTTTGTGACCTCTGCCGACTCCGCCACCTTTGTCATCGGGATGTTTTCCCGAAATGGCGATTTAAACCCGGACACCCGCATTAAAATTATCTGGGGGACGCTGCTCTCCCTGATGGCGATCGTTCTGCTCTTTAGTGGTGGCCTGGTTGCCATGCGAAATACCTCAATCATTATGGCCCTGCCGTTTTTACTGATTATTATCATGATGTGTGTGGCCATCTACAAGGCATTTGCCAGCGAGAAAAACAATTAAATTGTGTCCCGAAACGATCAATGATCGGATGAAATAATCAAATAAGAAGAAGGTAATCGGAGATGGAAGAAAGAAGTAACCAGAAAAGAAAGTCGATTAAAGTAAAACTGCTGTTTGTGCCGCTGATCTGCGTGCTTATCGGGGTTTTGATGATTGGGGCAATTTCATCGTATTTGACCCGGGACAGCTTACTGGCGGAGATGCGGGAAAATGGTTTTTCGTCATCCCAGCGTTTTGTCAGTCGGATCGAGGATAATACCGAAGCTGTTAAAACCATGAATGAAATGCTGGAGGCGCAGATTCGCAGTGTCGGAAATATTATTTTTGCCAACCGTGATCGGGTCAACGACGAATACTTAACCCAGTTATCCCAGCAAACCGGGATTAATCCCATTTACCTCTATAATCCGGCAGGAACCATTTTTACGGCCGCCTATGGTGAATATCTGGGCTGGACTGTACCGGCAGATCATCCCATCCATGAGTTTATGGTCAGCGGGGCTCCGGAACTGATGGAAGAAATCCGGGCCGACAGCGAAACGGGAAACTTATTTAAGTATGGTTATGTGAGGAGCAATACCGGCGAATTTGTGCAGGCTGGGGTATCAGCCGATCGGGTGCTGGAACTGACCGAAAAATTCGGCTACCAGGCGTTGATTGATGAATTGGTAGCGGATGAAAACATTGTTTATGCCAGTTTTATTGATAAAGATTTAGTCGGGGTGGCAGACAGCAACAAAGACAATATAGGCAAAAGCTATCAGGATGATGAAGTTATAAAAACGGTCGCTCTTGATGGTGAAATGATTGCGCAGGAATTATTTAATGAAACGGAAAACGCCAATGTTTATAATGTGATATATCCGGTTGTCATCAATGGCGAACTCCAGGGGGCCTTGAACATCGGTTATTCCATGGCCAGTGTTCAAGCCGCCATCACCAAAAATATTCTGTTGATCGCCCTGGCGGGATTGTTTGTCTTTCTGGTCTTGGGATTTATTTTATACAAACTGTCGACATCCATCACAAAGCCGATTGCCAGTGTCAACCATATGATTAAAGAAATGGGTAAGGGGCATCTGGGGATTCGCCTGAATCTGGAATCCGAGGATGAAATTGGCGAAATGGCGATGGCCATGGATGAGTTTGCCGATGATCTTCAGAACGTTGTGATTGGCACCATGAACCAGATCTCAGCTGGGGATGTGTCGGCTGATCTGGAAGAAAAAGATGATCTGGATGAAATCACCCCAGCCCTGAAACAAACCATTAAGACGATTCGCGACTTGATCGTCGAGGCAACCCGATTGTCTCAGGCAGCCGTGGCGGGAAAACTGGAAACCAGAGGCAATGCTGAAGCATTTGCCGGGGGCTTTCGGGATATTGTAAAAGGGGTGAATGCCACCCTGGATGCGGTTGTGGGACCCTTAAACATTGCTGCTGAATATGTCAACCGTATTGGTCAGGGTGAAATTCCCGAAAAAATCAATAAAGCCTATCAGGGTGATTTTGATAAGCTGAAACAAAGCATCAACGCCTGCATTGAAGGACTGGGAGCACTTCAGGAGGGCAACCGGATCCTGGGATTGATGAGCCAGAATGATCTCAGTCAAAAAATTGAGAATCAATACCTGGGGATTTATGGTGAGATCGGAAATGGCATTAATGCCGTTCATGATCAGCTGGTTCGAATTGTTGCGATTGCCAACCATATTGAGGCCGGTGAACTCAGTGACTTACAGCAACTAAAAGCCATCGGTAAACGAAGTGATGAGGATACCCTGATACCGAGTCTGATTGGAATGATGGAGAACATTGTTCTACTGGTGGCTGAAACTCAAAAAATGGCGGTCACTGCCGTTAAGGGAGATCTGAGTTTTAGAGGGGATCAGACAAAATTTAATGGGGAGTACGAAAAAGTCATTGCTGGCTTTAACCAGACCCTGGATGCCGTGATTCATCCCATCAACGAGGCCTCCGAAACGCTCAAAGAATTGGCAGCCGGAAATCTCAATACTCAAATGAGCGGCGATTATCAGGGCGACCATGCCATCATTAAAGAAGCGATGAATCAGACCATTGCGAATCTGAAACGTTATGTCGATGAGATTGCCATTACGCTGGCAGAAATGAGCCGGGGAAATCTGGATCAGGAGATCACCTCCACCTATTCCGGGGATTTTCTGGTGATTAAGGAAGCCCTAAATGGCATCAGTGCCAGCTTGAGTAGCACCATGTCCGATATCGATGTGGCTGCTGCCCAAGTGGAGATTGGCGCCCGACAGATTTCTGATGGTGGTCAGGCGCTGGCCCAGGGAACCACCGAGCAGGCCAGCTCGATCGAGGAACTGACTGCTTCCATCGAAGAAGTGGCTGGTGAAACCAAACAAAACGCCAGCCGGGCTAATGAGGCCAACGAGCTGGCGGTGCGAGTTCGTAAAAATGCCGAGGTGGGGAATGGACAGATGAGCAAAATGATCTCGGCTATGGGTGACATTGATGAATCATCAAACAATATTTCAAAAATCATCAAGGTTATTGATGATATTGCCTTCCAGACCAATATCCTGGCCTTGAATGCGGCCGTCGAAGCGGCCCGGGCCGGACAACATGGCAAAGGCTTTGCGGTTGTTGCCGAAGAAGTCAGAACTCTGGCGGCCCGCAGTGCCGAAGCTGCCAAGGAAACCACCGGACTGATTGAAGGTTCGATGGAACGGGTCGAGGTTGGGACAAGGATTGCTGATGAAACGGCGGAAAGCCTGCGAGAAATATTAAATGAAATTGAGAAGGTAACCGGCCTGGTGGGCAATATTGCCCAGGCGTCCAATGATCAGGCCTCAGAAATTGCCCAGATCACTCAGGGGATTGAACAGGTTTCTCAGGTGGTGCAAACCAATTCGGCAACAGCAGAAGAAAGTGCTGCCGCCAGCGAAGAATTAACCGGTCAGGCCGAAATGCTTAAGGCCATGGTTGGAGCCTTTAAGCTTAAGGAACAGTCCCAGCGCCAAAAAGAAAACACCGCTCCGATTAATAACCGTGCTAAAGTAGAGTCGAATCAGCCCCAGATTATACTGGATGCGATGGAAATGGATAAGTACTAAGCGGTGAAAATCAACATTGGTCTGTAATTAGCCTGCAAACTGTTATTGGGAATGGTTGCTTGACGATGTTAACCGAAATAGTTTAAAAATCAAAAAAACCGAGAGCCGCACGTAAAAGTGCGGTTCTCGGTTTTTTAGGTGGCATCAAAATAAAGCGGAGACAAGCTTATAATTTAACCAACAATTCCTGCTTTTTCTGATTGAACTCTTCCTCGCTGATAATGCCTTTTTCTTTTAAACCGGCCAGTTTTTCGATCATCGCAATCGGGTCTTCGGCTGTCGGCTCGGTGGTTTCGGTTTGGCCTGGTTCAGTTGGGGCCTGCTCTGGGGTTGTTGCAGTGGCAGCGTCTGGCTTATGGGCCTGATAAATTTGGATGACCCGCTCGGCTTCCCGGGCATAAAGGATGCTGATGGTTTCGATGGCATCAATGGTTTTGATCTCGGTGTCATTGGGGTTCATGCCCAGGGTCAGTGACAAGTCCAGAAAAGAAACCGTACTGGGCTGGGTGGTCAGTGACACGATCTGGTCGTAGGGAAAACTTTTTTTAGAACTTGATTCCCGATCATAAAGAACAATTTTTTGGCTGGTGCAGGTGATGAACTTTTTGGCAACCAGGCTACCCAGTCCCCAGGCAAAATAGACCAGCTTTTCCTCCGGTTCCAGAAAACCCGCAACAATTTCCCGGGTCGTGGGATCGAGCTTGGCAGTGATGAAGGCATCAATCTGATTGTCATCAATCACAAAATCGTTACTGCCCAGGCGCTTTAAGTATTCTGTCAGGGTGAGGATGTCGATGGTTTTAATTTCTTCCACTGGAGTGGTGATCAAGGTGATGCCGTTAACCAGCAGGGTGCAGTGGGCATCGCCCTGATTGATGGTGATGCAAAAGAGTTTTTCTTGGGGGATTGAGCCCACCGCAAAAAAGGACGGGTTTTCAGGGAAAAGAATTTTAAAATAAAGGTTACTGGTGGTCAGTAGCAGGGTTTGTCCCTTGCCATCTTTGAATTGAAACAGGAACTTTTCCTGAATGTTATAACCGGGGAAGGTTTTGGTTACATTCTTCAGGGCTTTTTCTTCATCGGGGTGGAGATTGATTTTTGTTGACACCGGACTGTTTACAGGCATTAACAGTTTCTCGCTAAAATTTTTGGTAAAGCTGAGTAGCGCATCATCATCGGCATTGATCAGGGGCTGGGCCGAAGTATCAGTCGAACTAATAAGTTGTTCCACCAGGGTATCGGTATAGCTTTTAATCCGTTGGTCCATTTCTGCTCTTAACCGTTCCTGTTCTTCTTTCTTAAGGGCTAAATCGGCTTGAATTGAATCAATACTTTCCTTGGCCAGATCGGTAACATCTTTAAATAGATCTTTTAATCCCATGAGTGATCTCCTTGTATTAAATTATTTAGGCAATTGCGAAATAGAAATCATCGAACAATGGTTGCTTTGGGTGCGGTTTCCACAAACAATTTTGTAACGTGTAGGCGAACAGTTCAGAGAACTGTCCGCCGTACAGTGTAAAAATTGTTTCGTGCGAAACTGTGCGCAAAGCTCACGGCAGTTTCGTAATTGCCAATTAAATTATTGCTTTTATTTTACATAAGGATCAGGAAAATAGCAAATTAAAACAGCCGTCTGAATTTTTTTTAAGAAAAATTCAGACGGCTGATAAAATCATTCAGTTAATTATGCTTAGCCTCTTAAAATAGAAAGGGCTTCTTCCCGACCACAGTCCATCAGGTATGGAATTTTGGTGACCTTGGCACATTCTTCTGTTAAGGACATCAGTTCGTTGCGGGTGATGCTGTCGGTATTGAAGCATCGGGCCCCAGCCATTAACTGCTGTAAACCAACCCGGATTTTGTCAGAGTAGCTGTAGATCCCAATGGCGCCTAAGGGGATGTTTTTAATTTCTTTGGCACCGACGATTTCTTTGACAGCTTCGTAGCAGACAAAAATTTCTTCTGCTGTGGAACCGAATTCGCTGACTGTTTTGGGCAGGTTGTTTTCTTTCATCCATTGCTCGATGTTTTTACCAACCATTCCCGGAATCATCAGCGCCCGGCCCATACAAACGGCTTTGACATAAGGCGCACCAAGTGCTAATGCTTTGAAAACACCGTCTTCACTGCTGAATCCGCCAGCAAAAGCCAGATCAGGAACGCGCTCGCCCTGAGCTTCCAGAATTTGAGCAAACTCAACGGCGGCTGAATGCAGGTAAATAGAAGGCATCCCCCATTCTTCCATCATTCGCCATGGGCTCATTCCGGTTCCGCCAGGAGCACCGTCAATGGTTAACAAATCAATTTTAGCTTTTGAAGACCATTTGATTGCCATCGCCAGTTCTCTTAAACCGTAAGCGCCGGTTTTTAAAGTAATTCGTTTATAACCTAAGGCTCTTAAACGCTCAACTTCGGCCATAAAGCTTTCTTCGCTGATAAAGCCCAGCCGGCTGTGGCGTTCAAATTCGTGAATTGCACCGTCATTAAAGGCGGCCTGAATCACGGGATCCATTGGATCAGGAGTGACAATGTAACCACGTCGCTGCAGCTCCATCGCGCGTTCGATCGTATTAACCTTGATTTCACCGCCGATACATTTGGCACCCTGGCCCCATTTCAGCTCAATGGTTTCAATCTGGTGTTTGTTGATGATGTATTCTGCAACACCGAGACGGGTATCTTCGACGTTCATCTGGATCAGGATTTCACCCTTGCCATTGTGATATCGTTTGTAGGCTTCAATTCGGCGATCCATGTCGGGTGCTTCAATAACCATGTTGTTTTTATCAAGAACCAGACGTGGGTCAATCCCACAGACGTTTTCGCCACATACAATGGTTACGCCAGAAACGGCCGCACCCACAGCAAAATGATCCCAGTTTTTCCGGGCAATTTCAGTTGATCCCAAAGCACCGGTAAAGATTGGAACATTCATGGCCACTTTAGAGTCCCAACCATAGGCACATTCAGTGCTGACGTTGGGGAAGCGGGTATTGTCGGGTGTCCCCACTTCGCCGTTGGGTAAGCCTTTGGCACCCAGGGCATAACCCTGAATATTTAAATGAGAATAATCGACCGGATAATCCTTATCACCACCGGCGGTGACATCGCCGAAGGGACCTGGATAAATCAGCTCCCGGCCTCGGAAAGTGGCCTTGAAAACTTCGCAATTTCCGCGACAGCCGTCCACACAGCGTGAACAGAGTCCGGAGCATGGGACAACACTTTTAGATCGGTTGAAAGTACCTGTGGCATCATTGCCATTCGGTTGTTGAAGATTCATAAATTTTCCCCCTTGAAAATTAGTTTTATCTTTATCAGGCAGCAGGCATAACTTAACGGTTGTTCTCGCCATTGAAAACAACCCTATCCAGATGAACTGATAAAAAAACTTACTTTACCATTATAAATCAAACGGGAATAAAGTCAATAGAGTACATCTTATTACGAATGATAACGTGAACAATTGCGCTGATCTGCCAGTGACCTCTCAATGATTGGAATAAAAAACGAAAACGACGAGAAAATGATTTAAATATCGCTTTCTGTCGTTTTCGATTTGAATCAAATTTGAAGTATTAAATATAAACTTTTTCATCTATGATTTCGGTATTGAGGACAATGCTCAGGTTGCCATTACGGCAGCGTAATTTATCAATAAATTCTTTCTGATTGACATCGTCCTTCAGACAGATGCAATAGATGATTTCAAATAATGCTCCAAAATCGCTGGTTTTGACCCGTTGAATTTTATGACTGACAGTATAGTGTTTAAGAATGTCATCAAAACAATCCTGAAAGTCAATATCTTCAGGAATCGTGATTTTTAACTGCATGTTCTTGACCTTGGGTTTGCCATATTTGGTGATGTTTAGGATGACCATGACGGTACAGAGAATCACGGCAAAGATGGCGCCATAGAGGATATAGCCCATGCCACAGGCGAGGCCGACGGCCAGGGTAAAAAATACATAGGAAATATCAATAGGGTCGCCAGGGGCACTACGAAAGCGGATCAGGCTGAAGGCACCGGCCAGACTGAAGGCCCGGGCAACATTGTTGCCGACTAACAAAATGATAATGGCAATAATCATCGGTAGCATAATCAGGGTAACCACAAAACCAGGGGAATACCCGTCTTTGCCCCGGGTGCGGGTGTAGACAAAGCTGATAAACAAGCCCATGGCCAATGCTGCAAAAATAACGCTTAGAGCCGTTTGGATGGTCAGGGTTTCGGTCAGGGTAGTAGAAAAAAGTGATTCAATCATGTAAGTCTCCTTTTAGTTATTAACACAGGGTGTCAATTGATTGGTGGTATAAATGGGTAGCGGAATCAGCTTACCGATACTCTGTTTGCGATAATCCTTATAGGCTTTTCCGTATTTTGAAAAACTGCTGCTGTAAACATCAAGTTCGGTTAAAGCGTGAGTCAGCCAGAGGGGGATGGCTCCAAGGATCTTAATCTCCATCAAGTATTGATCGGCGGGGATGAGCAAATTGCCAAAATCACCTTTTTCCAGAGAGAGACAATGCTGGCGGCTTTTTAAGTTGTAGTCAAAGGTCACCCGGAGTTCGGGGTCGTTTTTTCCGACAAAGGCAATCCGTTCATAGCCGATGTAGGCTTTGGGGGTGACCGGATGATTTTTCAGGAAATACTCAATCTCCTCCAACACCAGTTGATTCATGGTGTTGATTTCCCGGGGGTATTGGAGCTTTGAAATAAAACGGGAAGCTTCGTTGAGACTGAGGGTAGCCCGCCGTTTATTAACAACCCCGCCGATTTTCTTTTTCAGCTCCAGAAAAACCTGATCTTCCGGGGAGTTGGGAATGGAATAACTTCTCAGACGGAGTTTTTCTTTGTAATAGGGCTTGGAAAGAGAGTGACGGATAATGTCGTAGTTATCGGTATCATAATAAATATTGTAAATGGAATAGCTGCCATTTTGGGATGTGTAGGCGTCGGGTTTCATCTGCGTCAGCAGAACTGGCATCAGCTGTTTGAGCTTAGTTTCATTCAATTGATATTTATTTTCATAGCGTTTAAATGTTTTGGTGATCATGGTATTACCTCCGTAACGTTTATAGTTATTTCTCTGCGTTATCGCTGCTTTTCTAAAGTATACGCCAGCAGTTTGTTAAGCGTTTGTTAACTTTGTGTTTTTTTTGTGAACGTTCTGAAAATAAAAAAGACACACCAAAGGTGCATCTTCCAGATTGTCAAAAGAGATAACCCAGTACCGACAATTGTTAGATCATGTTGTGACCTAGGGGTCAGACCCTACGCATCGGAGCGGACATGGCATCGCCTGTCCGATTCCGCAGCGAACAACAGATTAACAATTGGTCGGTACGGTAGTTATCGACAACATCAAAGACACACCAAAGGTGCATCTTTTTTGCTTGCGGGTTAAATTTTAAGGGTAAACCAGAAAACCGAGCCTTCATTGAGTTTGGAGGTGACGCCGTAATTACCATGGTGCATATCCAGAATCGATTTGACGATCGACAGGCCCAGACCGGTGCCAGTGACTGCCCGTTTGTGGGTTTTATCGACTTTGTAATAGCGATCCCAGATATAGGGGAGGTCTTCTTCGGCGATCCCTTCGCCGGTATCACACACTTCAATCTTAACCCAGTCGGTTAGATCATCAGCCGGATTTGGGAAGATGGATTGGGTAACGGTAATTTTTTTATCCTCGCCGGTATAGTTGATGGCATTGGTCAGCAGGTTATAAAATGCCTGGGAGATGCGGGTTTCATCGGCTACGAGATTGACCTCCTGGTCGGCGATAAATTCGATGGTATAGCCTTCCATTTCCATTAGTTTGTTCATCCGGTTTATCGAGTCGCCGAGGCTGGTAGTCAAGTTGTAAGGTGCAGGATGAATGTTTAAATTGCCAGTTTGCAGCTTGGAGATATCCATTACATCGTTAACCAGGGTGGTTAAGCGTTTGGTTTCATCGACGATAATTTGAGCATTTTCAGCATTGTTTTCATCCGGTAAATCGCGCATTGCTTCGGCATAGCCACTGATTAGGGTGAGCGGGGTGCGCAGATCGTGGGAGATATTGGCAATCAGCTCCTGACGCAGTAGCTCAACCTTGGAAAGTTCTCGGGCAGTGTAGTTAAGGGTATCCGAGAGCTCGGCAATTTCCTTATAGCCAGTGCCTTTGAACCGGGTGCTATAATCGCCGGTAGCCAGCATTTTGGCACTGTTATTGATGGCTTCGATGGGCCGGGAAATTAATCTGGCGATTACCAGAGCCAGGATTACTGAGAACAGAATCATGAAACCGGTAATATAATATAATTGTACCCGTAGTGTATTGACCGTCGCATTCACCGGAGAAATCATCGAGTTAAGCACTAGGGTTAATTCCTGATTGTTGTCATCAACGATGGTTTTAGAATAAATAAGCGTATCCTTATCCTTCTCTTTTTCCTCGGCTGGCGGTTTGGTCTGAACATCAGCGTTTTCAGAAAGCGCCGGATCCGAATCGGAAGCCGCTTCCGGTAGTGTTTCTTTATTATAACCATCGTGGTTGTAGTATTGAAACAATTCACCATTGTTGTCAGTCACTTGGGTATGCAGGACTTTTTCATCAAAGTCCGGTTTACTGTGGATAATACAGCCCTTGACAACATGAGAAGAATAGATTGTCTCTCCGGAAGAGGATAACACCTTGATGCAAATATCATTGTTTTCTGAAACCGTCGAAATGATGGTTTCTATATTTTCGTCATTAATGCTCTTTTCAATGGTGCTGGCAGTAGCCTTGATTTCATTGATTTTGATACCTTTGTAAAAACTATTCAAAAAAACAACCTGAAAAAACCACAGAAGCATCAGCAATACGCCGCAAAAGCCAAGCAGGAAGAGAAAGATTTTCCATTTGACGCTGATCTGAAAGGGGCTGTTTTTCTTCGGGGATGATGTCCTGGATGTTTTCAATGGTCTAACCTTCAAACCGGTAGCCCACGCCCCGGAGAGTGGTGATCAGGCTGGCATAGTCACCAAGGCTTTTGCGGAGTAATTTAATGTGGGTATCAAGGGTTCGGTCATCCCCGTAAAAATCATAACCCCATACCTCGGTGATGAGTTTTTCCCGGGTCAGGGCAATGTTTTTGTTGCGGATCATATAAAAAATCAGGTCAAATTCCTTGGGCGACATGTCAATATTTTCGTTATCAATGAGGATTCTTCGGGCAGTAAAGTCAGCAGTCAGGCCGTCCTTCACAAAGATGTCGTGTTCCTGGGACTGGTCTCGGCCGGCTCGTTTCATAATGGCATCAATCCGCATCATCAATTCTTTTGGCGAAAAGGGCTTTACCACATAATCATCAATGCCCAGCTCAAAACCGTGAATTTTATCGTATTCTTCGCCCCGGGCTGACAGCATCAGGACAGGAATATTCTGGTTTTTTCGAATTTCTTTGACAGCCGAAAAACCATCCAGTTCCGGCATCATAATATCCATAATAATAATATCAAAGCTTTCTTTACGGCACAGCTCCACCGCTTCCATACCGTTGGCGGCTTCTACGGCCGTATGGCCTTCGAAAATAGCATATTTTTTAATCAGTGCTCTGATTTTTTCTTCATCGTCGGTTATTAATATCTTATACATCCTCTTCACCTCTTTTGCTCATTATAATATAAACAGAATAATATTGCTAAGTGTTTATTACGTGAACAGGCGCTGATTAATGGCTGAAAAATTTTTTTAAATTTTATTTCTGTGACATTATCACAGAAATAAATGGGGAAAGAGGGTAAACTGATCATAACAAGAAGCGTTAAAATTTACACCAATAAATTATTCAAGGAAGGTAATTATTATGTTAAACTTATTATCAAGAAAATCAGAATCACGGAATTCAGTTAAGAAAATATCCCCGGATGAAGCGAAGCGACAATTGGAAACCAATCAAGCGATTGTGCTGCTTGATGTCAGAGAAGCAGCGGAATATGCCAATGCGCATATTCCCGGCAGCATTAATCTGCCCTTAAGTCAGGTTCAGCGGGTGGAAGAAATCATACCGGAAAAAAACACCACCGTCTTTGTTTATTGTTTAAGTGGTGGGAGATCCCAGGGGGCGGCCAGCCAGATGGTCAAAATGGGGTATCAGAACGTCTATAATCTGGGTGGCATCAATGGTTGGCGATATGAAACCGTCAGTGGAAGCCACTAAATAAAAACTTAAATGAGGTGGGCATGGGAGAACAAAAGATTAAGGCATTAACCAGGAAAGTATTTATTAAACTGTCGCCACCGGGAAATGGCGACATTATCGGTGACCAGGAACGGATTCTTAGCGCATTGACCCACGAATTTGGGACAGTGCGTTTTTCCCGTGGCTTGCTCAAAAAAGTATATCCGCTGTGTCGGGAGGCCAATTGGGAAATCACCCTGACCCTGGTAAATAACGGGATAAGCTGGGAGCTGATACAACTGGAAGCTGGTGATCAGTGTAAACGGCATTTTGGGTTAGCAGTTGATCTGGGCAGCACCTCGGTTGCTATGAAATTGGTTGATTTAAATACCGGCAAGGTGCTCGGTGAAGAGAGTATCTTAAACCATCAGATCCAGTATGGTGATGATATTCTCAGTCGGATCTTTTATGCCAAGAATAAACCCGATCATCTCATCGCCGTCCAGCAGGCAACTGTCAGCACCTTTAATGAACTGTTACAGCGACTGGAAATAACCACTGGGATCACGGCTCAGGAATCCTTTATCATGGTTGTTTCCGGCAATACCACAATGATTCACTTTTTGTTGGGCATTGATCCCTGGCCGATTTTTGAGTATCCCTTTGCACCGGTGTTTAACCATACCGGATATTTGGAGGCCCGGGAGCTGGGTATTAACGCCGGTGGCTATCTGTATTGTATGCCCTCAGTGGCAAACTATTTAGGTGGCGATACCGTCAGCGGCTTACTGGTGGCTGGCCTGCACGAAAAGGAAGAATTGGGTCTGTTTATTGATATTGGCACCAATGGCGAAATGGTGCTGGGAAATCGGCATTTTCTGGTTGCCGGAGCCGGGGCCGCCGGACCGGCATTGGAAGGCGGCATCAGCAAAAATGGCATGAAGGCCACCGCCGGTGCGGTGGATTCGGTTGTGATTGCCGAGAATGAGCTTGTTCTGACGACCATCGGCGGACACCGGCCGCTGGGCATCTGCGGATCAGGGATTGTTGATTTGATTGCCCAAATGCTGTTAAATGGCTGGATCGATTTTTCCGGCCGCTTTAATCCCGAAAAATCCCGGCGGATTGTCAGCCGTGATGGAGAATACGGGGTGCTCTACGCCAATCAGGATGAATCCGGAAATGGTCAAGAACTGCTGTTTACCCAACGGGATATGAGTCAGTTTATTGACACCAAGGCCGCCGCCAGCACGATGGTTGCTTATTTACTGGAACGACTGGGGGTGGCGCCGATGGATGTTGAACGATTGTATGTGTCGGGTGCTTTTGGAACCTATATCAATCTGGAATCGGCCATTACCATCGGTCTTTACCCGGATTTACCCCGGGAACGCTTTGTGTTTTTGGGGAACAGTTCCCTGGAGGGCGCTTATGCTCTGTTGATCAATGGGGAAAAAATGGATGCTATTGCGAGGCTCCAGGAACGGATCGAGTATCTGGAATTTGGTGCCGCCACCGACTTTATCTCCCGAATGTACGCCTCCCGTTTTTTACCGCATACTGATTTTGATCTCTATCCCACTGTTAAAGCGGCCCTGAGAAAACAGGGACGTTTGCGATAATTAAAAAACAGGCCACCCGGTAGTGGAAAGTTTCCATTGTCGGGCGGCCTTTATTTGGTTAAAAATTATTTTTGTTCAATCTCGGGCAGACTATCAAAGCCTTTTTGGAGATCTTCATCGGTGGGAACATAGTCGGTCATGTTACCGGCATTATAGTTCATGTAAGCGGTCATATCAAAGTAGCCGGTTCCCGTTAAACCAAAGACGATCGTTTTCTTTTCGCCAGTCGCTTTACAGGCCAGGGCTTCATCGATGGCTGCTTTAATGGCATGGGAGGATTCCGGGGCGGGCAAAATCCCCTCAACCCGGGCAAACTGGGTGGCCGCTTCAAAGACTTCATTCTGGGTATAGGCTTTAGCCCGGATATAGCCGTCGTGGTAAAGCTTGGAAATAATCGGGCTCATGCCATGGTAGCGCAGCCCGCCAGCATGATTGGGAGATGGCATGAAGCCGCTGCCCAGGGTGTACATCCGAATCAGCGGGGTGGTTTTCCCGGTGTCGCCAAAATCCAGGGCATAACGGCCCCGGGTTAATGAGGGGCAGGAAGCCGGTTCAACGGCAACAAAATCAATGTCATTTTTACCTTCAATTTTGTCAGCCATAAATGGCGCAATCAGTCCCAGTAAATTGGAACCGCCACCGGCACAGCCGATGATGATATCCGGTTTAATGTCATACTTGTCACAGGCAGCCTTGGTTTCGAGTCCGATAATTGATTGGTGCAGACCGACATGATTTAAGACACTGCCCAACACATACTTACAGTTGTCGGTGGTGACGGCGACCTCAATGGCTTCGCTGATGGCACAGCCCAGCGAGCCGTTGGTGTCCGGGGTTTCTGCCAAAATTTTTCGTCCGGCGTTCGTGGTATCAGAAGGCGAAGCAATAACCTTGGCCCCATAGGTTTCCATGACGGCCCGACGATGGGGTTTCTGTTCGGCGGAAACCTTAACCATATAGACGGACAGATCCAGATTAAAGTAGGCACAGGCCATCGAAAGCGCTGTCCCCCACTGGCCAGCACCGGTTTCAGTGGTTAAGGAGGTGAGTCCCTGCTTTTTGGCATAATAGGCCTGAGCGGCGGCGGAGTTTAACTTATGCGATCCGGAGGTATTGGTGCCCTCATATTTATAGTAGATTTCAGCTGGAGTATCCAATTTTTTTTCCAGACAATAAGCCCGAACCAGCGGTGAAGGCCGGTACATTTTGTAGAAATCACGGATTTCTTCGGGGATTTCAATGTAGGCATCAGTGGTATTGAGTTCTTGATCAACCAGTTCTTCACAGAATACTGGCAGTAGTTCGTCTTTGGTGCAGTATTCACCAGTACCGGGATTGACAAAAGGCTCCGGCAGTTCTTTCATTTTGGCCCGAAGATTGAACCAGTATTTGGGCATCTCATCTTCACTTAAATAAATCTTATAAGGTATCTTTTCCATGGTATTTTCCTTTCTTACTGTGATTAACTCATTACAGACAGGGGGTCTGTAAATACAAAAAACTCGTCCTCTACTAAACGTAAAGGACGAGTATAACGACTCGTGGTGCCACCTTTTTTCGCAGGATCAAACCTGCCTCTGCAGAATACCAACATATTCCTCAACACTGACGTAGTTGTCACGTCATGGAATACTCGGCCTAAGCCTTTGACCATGCCCTCAGCGGTCCATTTGAAGGATTGCGTTCTGCAAGGCTCTCAGCTTACCTCGCTCTCTGTAAGGGCATTTTCCAACGTTATCTCCGCATCAACGGTTTATATTTATTTAATTAGATATATTCTAAATGAAAAATTAAGAAAAGTCAATCAGTAAATTCTAATCTTGACAATTATTCGGAAATGAAGTACAATCGATTTGTAAAGAAATTGTAACGAAACGGAGTTTCAATCTGTCGATTGAAATGGATAGGGAGGTTTTATGATAGAAAAAGCGAATAAAAGCCCGCATAAAAGAAAAAAGTCGATCTTAAAAATCGGGATGGCCAGCGTGATCATCACCTGTGTGGTGGGAACGGCCAGTTCCTTTGTTTTTGCCAAGGAGATCAAGGTAACCGTTGATGACACGGAAAGAGTGCTCAGCGGCGGGATGTTCCAGAATGTTGGTGAAGTGCTGGAGGATAACGGCATTGAACTGGGGGATCAATATACCGTCAATGTGGATACCAACTCGGTGCTGTTTACTGTTGATACTGTCGAAGTGAAGAGTAAAGCCAGTGGTGAATTGTCGTTCGATGGGAAAACCATTATTTATCAGTCTGAAGCAAAAACTGTCGGTGATTTACTGGGAGAGTATCATATAGAACTGGGCGACCTGGATCGGGTGGTCCCGGGACAATCAACCGCATTGGAAGATGTAAAAGAGGTCAAGGTTATCCGGGTTCAGATAGACGAACTGCCAAGCCGACAGGTGATTACCTATACAACCCAGAACAAAGATAATCCAGAGATGGAAGTAGGTAAAACAAAGGTGGTTCAGGTTGGTGTTGATGGTGAATCGAGCCAGGTTGAGCGGGTTCTATACGAGAATGGGGTGGAAGTCAAACGGGAAGTGATTTATGATGAGATTGTCACAGCCCCAATTCCCGAAATTGTCGAAGTAGGAACAAAGGCAGCTGCGGCGACTCCCGCTCCGGTGGTGGAAACGCCAGCAGTGGTAGAAGCACCAGCAGCAGTGGAAACACCGGTGACGGAACCGCCTGTGACTCAGACACCAGTGGTTCAGCCGCCAGCGGCGACACCGTCAACTGCCACGAATACCATTCCTGAAGGGGCGGTAAAAATGATGATCCAGTGTACGGCTTATACAGCAACCGGAAATGCCACGGCATCAGGGGTGATGCCAACAGCCAATCACACCGTAGCAGCCTGGAGTGGTCTGCCTTTTGGAACCAAAATCTATATCCCAGCCATGGGCACTACCTATACAGTGGAAGACCGGGGTGGGGCAGTTACCGAAGGAATTGTTGATATTTATATGGATTCCTATGATGCCTGTATTCAGTTTGGTCGTCAGAATCTGGAAGCCTATATCGTTTATTAAATAAAAAGGGATATGTCATGGCATATCCTTTTTTTGTTTCATCATTTTGGGGAATTAAAAAAGCAGAAGCCGATCACACGGTTTCTGCTTTATTTTTTTAGATGTCTGAGAACCTGGGCACGGTAGTCAAAGGGATTTGCGATATCCCGGGTGTAGGGAATCGAAGCGATGTTGAGCGTCACTTCAGGTTCAATGCTTTCATAATCCAAAATCAGGGTATTAAAAGCATCGGTGATTTCCTGATTGATCAGCAATTGATTTTTGACCGATGTGTTTTCCATCAGAATGCTAAAAACACTGCCATCAAGGATATAAATCAGGTGCGTGCTGTAGCAATGGGTTTTGATGATTTTTAAGGTTTTATAGAGAATTTCATCCCAAAGTCTTGGGCCATTCATGGTTTTGAGTTCATCCAGATGGCGAATCGTGATCATTTCCAGAGTCAGGATGGTTTCGCCCCGGGAAGCCCGTTCCATGGCATATTTCAGATCCTTGTAATAAGCTTTTTCAATGGTCAGTCCGGGACTTTCTTCCAGATTATCATAGGAAGCAAGCTGCTGTTCGAGATTTTTTTTAAAACGGAACAATTCTCGTATCTTTCGGATTAACAAGGCACTGCTCAATAATACCATCGGGATTACAAGCAGCCAACCAACCTGATAGAATTCAAAAGGAATCTCCAGGTAGAAAACAGAAATTAGTGACAATACCACATAACTGCAAAGGAGTAGAATCATAAAAAAGATACTAGCCCCATACGGCATGGCGATGGTAAAGATCAGACAAGTGAACAAAATAAATACGACACAATAATCAATGAAAGTAAACTCGGAAGCGGTGAAAATCAGAAAAGTACCAAAAACCATTAATCCCATAAAGAAAAAAACAAGCGGCGGAACCATGTCGGTTAGGCTGGGCTTTTTGAGGGTGGATTGGTTTACTTTTTTTTCAGATTTAATCTTTTTTTCTTTGCTCGTTTTCGCTTGAGTCGTTTCAGTTTTCTTGGGAAGGGGTGGTGGTTTTTTATGAGCTGGCGTTTCGGTTGCTAAAACGGGTTGTTCCGGAGCGATTGGTTGGGTAAATTCCGGTTCGGGCGTCTGGGTAGGCATTTGGGCATCCAAAACAGATCCAGCAGGAGGTGATGCATGCTCAGTTTCCGAAAATCTGGCATTGAGAATGGCATCGACAGTATTTGGCTGCGGTAGCTCGGTTGTGGTTGGCACCACGGATGCCTTGGGGATCGCAGTTGTCCGTTCCGATTCGAAAGCGTATGGTGTGGTGCGACCCAGTATTTTTGACAGGGTGGGCAGTTCGTCATCATCCTCGATTTCCCCAATGGGTGTCGAAAAGCCACCCGTTGGTTTAGGGGGGGGTGATGGATTCGTAAGGTGATCACCATCAAAGGCCAGTCTGTTGGTACGAGTTTCAAAAGGACGGGAATTGAGCACGGCCTGATCGAGAGCGTCATCATCTGAAATATCCACCCCGGAAAGAAAATGTTCTCCGGGGTGGTAGGGATTCTGGATGGATGCTTCAAAAACATCGGAGCTGACTTCACGGGAAATGAAACCGTCATCAGTCAGCGAAGCAAGCTTCGCATCAATTCGTATTTCACATTCCTGAATGGTGGCATCCAGAAGCTGTTTTTTTTCGAGAATAATATCCAATTTGTTGGGTTGGATTTTGTCATTATTCATAAGTATCCATCGCTTTCGCTAATAATTTCAATGCAATATTTTTTGGTTATTGACTTTATCACCATAATCGTGGATGATAAAGGAGCTTTTAGAGGCGGGCGAATCATTACAATAAATTTGAAATAGTCCTCTACAACTACACATTATAGCAAAGATTTTACTTACATTAAAGAGAAAATCGAAAAAAGCCAGTAAATACAAAAAAATATTTTTTATCAACAGTGATTGACCTGTGTAATTCTCAAGCTGAAAGTTGAAAGCCGCTATTTATTGGGATTTTGATCAGGGGATGAGTTGTTTCAACTTTTAGCTGTGCATATGTGGATAAGTTATAGAAAAACAATCAACAAATGGATTATAAAATGATGGGTCAAAAAATCCCACAGTTTAGGGAGTTGCAGGGAAAAGGTGGAAAAATCGCAATAGTTATCCACAAACAGTGGATATAATCGATGGAATTGTGGATAAAGCTGTTAATTATCCCGCAAACACTGAAATGACGACGATTAGGAGGAGTTAATTGTGGATAACTTTTTAAAAAAAGGGGAGAGAGTCGAAGACTTAGGGTTAAATAATTTGAAAATAATCCAAAATCCTGAATTTTTTTGTTTTGGAATGGATGCGGTTTTGTTATCGTGGTTCGTTTCACGCCGAGTAAAAGGATCTCCTCATATCATCGATCTGGGATCTGGAACGGGGATTATTCCTTTGTTGCTTTATGGCAAAACCAGAGCGGCTTCGATCGCCGGACTGGAAATACAGGAACCGCTGGTAGAAATGGCCAGGCGGAGTATGGCTCTTAATGGTTTATCAGAGCAGATCCAGATTATCCAAGGTGATATTAAAGCGCCAGGTGATAAGATACTACCAAACACTTATGATGTCGTGGTGAGTAATCCGCCTTATATGCGGGCAAAGGATGGTCTCAAGAACAATTGCGAAACAAAAACAATTTCCCGACATGAAATTCTATGCAGCATCGAAGATATTCTCATTTTCAGTAAACGCATGTTAAAAGATCGGGGGCGTCTGTTTCTAGTTCACCGGCCGGAACGGTTAGGCGACATTATTTCATTGATGCGACTCTATAAAATCGAGGTCAAGCAGCTGCAATTTGTATATCCTTCAATAAAAAAAGAGGCGAATCTGGTTTTGATTGAGGGGCGAAAAAGTGGGAAGCCAGGGTTAAAAACCGATGCCCCCCTGATTGTTTATCAGCAAGATGGTGCATATACCCAGGAAATTTATGATATATATGGGATGAAAAAGCCGGAATAGTCAAACGATTTAATTTCGGTAGCGGTGGGAATAGACCAGTGCTCATGACTTTTGACACCCAGAAAAAAAGCGGGAGGAATCGATGGCATTTACATATTTTTTTAGAGATTTACATACCTTGGAGCTGATCTGCAACCATGCTATCCCGGAACTTTGGTCGAAGCCGACGATTAAGATCTGGGATGCCGGTTGCGCCATGGGGCCAGAGCCTTACACCCTTGCGATGCTGTTGCGGGAGCGGTTGGACCAGGGTGGTTTTGAAAAGGTGAAGATTCAAGCAACCGATATTGATGGCAGCGACCTGTTTGATCAGATTATTAGACAGGCTGAGTATCCCCGGGAGCAGGTGCAGCGGATTCCTGCTGAAATTTTTGAAAAATACTTTATCAAGGTCGAAAACCGGGATTTTTATCGGCTCAACGATGAGATTCGGGGGGCGGTAAGTTTTCAGAAGCATAACCTGTTGACCCTGAGAAGCATTGGCAATGATTTTGGCCTGATCGTTTGCAAAAATGTTCTGCTGCACTTTAATGAACAGGAACGCATTGATGTGCTACGGATGTTTCATGATTCGCTGATGGATGGGGGCTATCTGGCCATGGAGCAAACGCAAAAGTTGCCAGCCGAATTAGCCGATCAGTTTGAAGCGGTGGTCTCAAATGCCCAAATTTATCAGAAACGCTGCCAATAAAAAGGTGTCCAGAATTAAGATCCGGACACCTTCTTTTATGAACGGCCCCGTCGGGCCTTGAGAATGCGAATGTCTTCTCCCAGAAAGGGAATGGTTTTAAAATGGCCGCAGATTCGGGAGGAAAGTCGTTCGTCATAGAGCTCTTTGATTTTTAGAACCGTCAGATTAGAGGAAATGATCATCTTTTTTTCGGCGTTGAGGCGACTGTCGATCACCTCGTAGAGCTGTTTTTGACTATATTCTGAAGAAAACTCAGCCCCTAAGTCATCGATGATCAAAAGATCACAGAGCAGCAGCGGTTCGTAAATCTCAGTGGAGGTTTTCTTTTCCCGGAACAGTTGATCCTGGATGCTGGCCACCAGGTGGGCGGCGGTGACGTAGACAATCCCGTAGCCTTTTTCGGTGAGTTTATTGACAATGCAATTGGACATAAAGGTTTTGCCGACTCCGGGCGGACCGGTGAAAAGCAGCTGGTCTTCGATGTTTTCAAAATTCTGACAATATTTGAGCATATTCTGTTTAATGCTGAGCGCGTTGGAACGATGACTGGCTGATCCGGAACCAATCGGCTGTTGGGAATAATAGTCAGAGTTAAAGCTCTCAAAGGTTTCCCGCTGAGCCCGGGTTTTTAAATCATAACTGGAAAAACTGAGTTCAGCCAGACATTGGTTCAGGCAGGCACAGATTCCCTCGGGGAGAATCCCTGAGTCACGACAAAGGGAGCAATAATAAGAATGGTTAAGCAGGGCGGCCTTTGCTCCGGCCAGAGTTTTCTTTCTGTCTTCAAGCGCACTCATCTGCTGGCGGATAGCGGCGGTTTTATTGATTTCTTTGGCGATGGTGGCCCGGGTCAGGGCGACTCCCAAGCGGTTGATTTCATTATCCAGTTCAGAAAGCTCGGGAATCTGGTTATAAAGAATGGCTTTTTTCTGTCGCTGTTTAAATTGGTAGGCTTGCTGCTTTTCTTGCAGCAGGGCATAGGCTTCATTATAGGTCTTCATTGTTTATCTCCAGTTCCGGCCATAAATCCTCGGCATAATCAACTTCCATATCCAGGTAAGCCTGTTTTCGGGCATCGCTCATCGGTTCAAGGGACTCTTTATGAGCAAATTTTTGTTTTGGCTTGTCATTTTTGATATCTTCCAGGGTTTTAAAGCCTTGTTCGTGCCAATTCTTCAGAATGCCGTCAATATATTTCATATTGGGTTTGTTGGTGCGGGATAAGGCCTGGACAATGATTTCCATTGAAAAACCATAGTCATTAAACCAGGTATCCATCATCTGCCGCTCAGAAACCATCGGATTTCGCTGGATACCCAGATATTTGAAAATCTGATAATAGGCCGTTCGTTGATGCGCTGAGTTTTTGATATAGGCTTCGGCTTCGATATGATCACGAACCTCAGCCGTATAAAAACTTCTGGCTACGGTTTCCAGATACGAGACGACCTGGGTCGGGGTAAAGGTGCGATCTTTTTTATTGATCATGTTAATGGAATATTCGACAATCAGAATTACCGCTTCCGGAGTAAAATTATAGTCATCCAGCCAGCGCTTAAACAGCAACGTTTCTTTTTTTGTGATCGTCCGGCTTTCGTACATATCCTGGATGGTGGTGTACATCCGTTGAATCCGGTCTTCCATGCTATTGGAAGACTGGATATTTTTAGGTACGGTCGTCTCGGGGATCGCCTCATTTTTATAAAGAATGGTACCGGTGATATTATAAAAACGGACCAGGGCATCCCGGGTGCCGGTGTATTCAATGGCGATGATTTTTTCGGCGGCCCAATAGTCCCAGGCTTTTTTCACATCGGTTTCCAATAGATTCAGATCTTTGGCGATATCTTCGTTGCTGATGGGGGTCAGGCCCTGGTTAAAGCATCGCTTTAAGCCGTAAAGATAGACCTTCACGTAGTCTCCCCGGGCTGTTGGCATATAGTGATTAATAAAAATATTTTCGAGTGGGGTCACACCCAAGTCATCATGGCTGGAAACTAATTCAAAACGATTCATTTGTTACCTCAAGTTATGGATTAATATACTTTCTCACGACTAAAAATCTTTAGTTTTGATAAATAGTGTGTTAAGCTATTATATCACATTGAAAATAATTTGTGAGGAATTCCTGCTTTCATTAAGCTGGGAAAAGAATTCTTAAAGAGTATAAGAAAAACGGCTTTGTTGATAAAAAAACGGCATAAAATCGATACTTTTCTTGATAAAACTGAAACTTATGATATAATAACCAATTGGATATTGCATATACATTTGCACTGAAAGGAATAAATATGGATGCTTTTATTATAGAAGGAGGTAACCCCCTACAAGGCGAGGTTGCGATCTCCGGGGCGAAAAATGCGGTGCTGGGGATTATTCCGGCGGCAGTACTGTGTGCCTGCTCAAGTAAAATAGATAATGTTCCCGATATTAAAGATGTTAACAAAATGATTGTTATTCTGGAAAAACTGGGAGCTGAAATATATAGAGAAAAAGATACCTTAATCATCAATACCGAAAAACCGATCTCTTATGATGTGTCAGACTATGAAGAGGAAACCGGCCAGATGCGGGCCTCTTATTATCTGCTGGGAGCGCTGCTGGGAAGATACCGCAAAGCGATTGTGCCCCTGCCCGGCGGTTGCAACATCGGGGATCGCCCGATTGACCAGCATATCAAAGGCTTTCAGGCCTTGGGTGCAACCGTGGTGATTGAACATGGCCAGGTAAAAATGGAAGCTCCGGAACTGAGAGGAGCCCATATTTTTCTTGATGTTGTCAGCGTTGGCGCCACCATCAATATTATGTTGGCAGCCGTTCGGGCTGATGGCAAAACAATTATCGAAAATGCCGCTAAAGAACCCCACATCGTTGATGTGGCTAACTTTTTGAATTTGATGGGAGCAAACATCAAGGGTGCGGGAACAGACGTTATTAAGATTGTCGGCGTTGAAGAAATGCACGGCTGCGAGTATTCGGTGATCCCGGATCAGATTACCACGGGTACCTATATGATGGCCGCAGCAGCCACCGAAGGGGATATCTTAATTAAAAATGTCATTCCCAAGCATATGGAGGCGATCACGGCTAAGCTCAGCGAAATGGGGGTCATCGTTCTGGAAGAGGACGACGGAATTCGGGTTATTGGAAAACATCCATTAAAGGCAGTCAACGTCAAGACCATGCCTTATCCGGGTTTTCCCACCGATCTACAACAACCGATGGCGGTTTTAATGACGATTGCCCAGGGCACCAGCACCATCACCGAGAGTATTTTTGAAAGCCGGTTCAAATATGTAGATGAATTACGACGGATGGGCGCCAATATTTCCATTAATAGTCGAACCGCCAGTATTACCGGGGTCAAGTCCTTATCTGCCACCAAAATCCGAACCACGGATCTGCGGGCCGGGGCGGCCATGGTGATTGCTGGTTTAATTGCTGATGGCGAAACAAAGATCACTGAAATTGTCCATATTGACCGGGGTTACGAAAATCTTCAGGAAAATCTGCGAAATCTTGGGGCGGTTATTCGTCGGGTTTCCGAGAAAGATCCAGCTTGCCTTTAGAGGTTTTTAGGGGCACGATACGATGACTATCTTAAATCCCGTAAAGTTAGGTTAAGTCAGGTTTAAGCATCATTCGCTAGGATAATCCTAACAATTCAGCTGGTCCTTGGCGCATTTAAATGGAATAATTTTACAAGATATTAAAATGAACAAGGGAGCAAGGATTGAAATTTTGCAGTTTATATAGTGGAAGTTCAGGAAATAGTTTATTTGTCTCAAACAACAGCACCAAAATACTCATTGATGCTGGCCTCAGCGGAAAACGAATCCAGTCTGCCATGGACGCCATTGAAGAAGATCCCCGGGAAATCGGTGGCATCATGGTGACCCATGAACATAGTGATCATATTCATGGGGTTGGGGTCTTGTCCCGGCGTTTTGACCTGCCAATTTATGCCAATGAAAAAACTTGGGCAGCAATGAAAAAGGACTTGGGAAAAATTGCCGAGCATAATGTAAAGATCTTTGATTTTGAAGCGCCTTTTATTATTCAGGATCTTCAAATTGAAGCCTTTAAAACATCTCATGATGCAGCGGATTCAGCCGGTTTTGTCATATCTGACGGCAAAAGCCGGTTGGGAATCGCCACCGACTCGGGGATTATTACGCCAGAAATGCGCAGCGCATTATGCGGCTGTGATCTGGTCGTGCTGGAGTCCAATCATGATGTTTCGATGCTGGAAGCCGGATCGTATCCTTTCTACCTCAAACAACGGATAAAAAGTGATTTTGGTCATCTGTCCAATGAAACAGCCGGAGATCTGGCCTTGGCATTGGTGCAGGAAGGGACCCGTCAACTGGTGCTGGCCCACCTTAGTCAGGAAAATAACTATCCATTGTTGGCCTATGAAACCACTGCCCGGATTCTTACTGCTTCCGGTGTGGTATTGGATGGCGATGTGAAGCTTTCGGTGGCAAAGCGAAGCTGTGCGAGTGAGGCAATTAATCTATAAAGAACTTCAACTAAGATTGAGGTGAAACGATGAACGACGATCTGAAAAAAGAAAAAAAACCGAACTCCCTGATCATCGGAATGATCGGAGCCATTATTGGTGGCGTAATTGTTGGGGTGCTGCTTCTAGGTGTCAACTTTTTCTTCGACAATAATAGTGTGATCCAGGGTGCCAAGAATGAAATTATTGTCAATCAGGGTTCGGCGGACACGGTAGTTGAAGCCATTGCCCAAACCGTGCCACCATCAGTGGTGGGGATTGAAACAACCGGAGTGTCTATGACTGTTTATGGACCTCAGGAGGCGAGTGGCGTGGGTTCGGGATTCATCCTAACCAGTGATGGCTATATTGCGACCAACCAGCATGTGGCCTCGGATGATGTATCGGCATTAAAGGTTTCGCTGGCCGATGGGAATACCTATGATGCCAAACTGGTCTGGTCGGATGCGACCCTGGATATGGCCATTATCAAAATCGATGCCAAGGATTTACCGGTATTGGAATTGGGAGATTCGGATAATGTGGTTGTTGGAGAACTGGCCGTAGCGGTTGGAAATCCTATGGGACTTAATTTTGAGCGAACCGTTACGGCAGGAATCATATCCGCTCTGAATCGGAGCATCCCATTGGAAAACGGGCTGGCAGAAGATCTGATTCAAACCGATGCGTCAATCAATTCAGGAAATAGTGGGGGCCCGTTAGTTAACAAAAACGGCGAGGTAATCGGGATTAATACCTATAAATTAACCACTGGAGAAGGAATGGGCTTTGCCATTCCAATCAATATTTTAAAGCCGATTCTCAATGAAATTGTCGCAACCGGCAAATTTGACTCCACTGTAATGGGTATTACCGCTTATGATCGGGCGATTGCTGATTACTATCTGACTGACAGTGATGTCAATTTTAACGAGGGGATTTATATTGCTTCGGTACAACAGGGTGGTGGTGCTGCCAATGCGGGCCTGGCTGCCGGGGACATCATAAAAGAAATCAATGGCGTTAAAACCAATACAATGCTGAAAATGAAAGAAATTCTCTATGCCGTTAATGCCGGTGATAAGGTCAGCGTCACCTTTGAACGTAATGGGCAAAGTCAGACAAAAGATGTGGTTGTGACGGCGGGACAGTGATGAGAAAACCGTTTGCATTGAAAATTTATGAAAATCACATTGACAGTAGATTTTTATGATGTTATAATCAAAAACATCTTAAGGTAAGTTTAATAGAAGTCAAAGAAGACTAGACTATTATGATAATACTTGGGATTTAAGACGCTTATCAAAGGTGATAACAGAAGTTTCTGTTATCACCTTTTTTTTCAAACAAAATAGGCAAATTAATTTATCAAAGGCGATAACAGTCATGAATGTTGTCGCCTTTTTTTGAAGGATTTGTCTTTGACTATCGTTTGAATGTACATAAGACAATGGATTGCCAGTGAAATAAGAACATTAGGCGAGTTCCAAAAAAAGACTGAAATTATAAATTGCATAAAAAATAGCTAAATGGTTTAAGATTGTCATAATTAAATGATCGAATCAAAATAATTAAGAAAAGAGGAAGTTAAGATGATTAATTCTGGTGATGTCGCATTTGTTCTCATCGGTTCAATGATGGTATTCTTTATGACTCCAGGTCTGGGATTGTTTTATGGTGGGATGGTTCGGCGAAAGAACGTCATTAATACGTTAATGTCAGTATTGTTTTGTTGCGGGCTGGCGACCGTTATGTGGTTTGCTATCGGCTATTCAATCTCATTTGGAGAAGATGTTGGTGGACTGGGTGTTGTCGGAAATTTGAGCAATGCTTTTTTTAGCGGGGTCAGTGCCACAGAAGCTGGACCTTATGCGGCCAATATACCGGGTGCCCTGTTTGCGGTTTTCCAGCTGATGTTTTGTATTATTACACCAGCTATTCTGGTGGGGGCCTTAGAAGGCCGAATGAAATTTTCAGCGATGTTTGTTTTTATTGCCTTCTGGCTGTTGCTTGTCTATTATCCACTGGCCCATATGGTATGGGGCTTAGGCGGTTTTATCGCCGGATTGGGAGCGGTCGATTTTGCCGGCGGAAATGTTATTCACATTAGTTCCGGAGTTTCTGGTTTGATTGCCTGTATCATCCTTGGTAAAAGAAAAGGTTATGGTATTTTAGCGTATCATCCGCATAACATTCCAATGGTTTTCACCGGGGGCGCGATTCTTTGGGTTGGTTGGTTCGCCTTCAATGGGGCATCAGCGCTGGCCGCTAATGGATTGGCGGTTCAGGCGATGGGTAATACAATGATCGCATCGGCTGCTGCAATGTTAAGCTGGATGCTGATGGAATCAATTCTTTATAAAAAAGTGACGGTTCTGGGGGCGGTGACTGGTGCTGTTATCGGTTTGGTGGCCATTACTCCGGGTTCAGGATTTGTACCATTTGGTGCGGCACTGGTGATTGGCGCTCTGGTTAGCCCCATCTGCTTATTTTTTATGACCAAGGTCAAACAGAAGTTTGGCTATGATGATTCACTGGATGCCTTTGGTTGCCACGGAATTGGCGGAATCTGGGGTGGTATAGCGACTGGTCTGTTTGCTCAGTCAGCCATAAACCCGATTGCGCAGTGGGACGGTTTGTTTTTCGGGGCAACCGAATTATTTGTGGCACAATTGATGGCCGTAGGAATTTCTGTTATCTATTCAGCTGCGATGACCACAGTCATAATGCTGGTGCTTAAAAAAGTCATGACTATCCGTGTTTCGCCGGAGGCAGAGGCATTGGGTCTGGATATCAGCGAACACAGCGAACAAGGTTACCCGGCTTTCTCGGGAATTGATCAATAGAACGATATTGAAATGTGGTTGAGGAGTCATGCCATCATGGCTTCGCAATCAGTAAAGAAAGGAAAAAACTTATGAAACTGATTGAAGCAATTATCCGTCCGGAAAAGTTGGAACCTTTAAAGGACGCATTTTTAGAAGCAAAGGTCAATGGTATGAACGTCCGTCAGATACTCGGATGCGGGAACCAATTTGGATGGGTAGCCCATAATCGGGGAACCTCGGTCATGATGAATATGCTACCTAAAATCGAAATAAAGATTGTGGTTGCCGATGATAAGGTTGAGGAAACTGTCCAACTGATTATGGATACTGTCCGAACTGGTGAAATTGGTGATGGTAAAATTTTTATCAAACCGGTGGAGGAGTGTATTCGGATTCGAACCGGAGAGCGGGGCGATATTGCACTTTAAAAGTTAGTGATTGAGGACTGAGACGATTATATTTAAATATAATCGTCTTTTTTTTGTGGCGTATTTTAAATAACTGTCAGCTTTGTGATTCTTGAAATTCTAGGATTGACTCCCGGGATGACTAATGCTATAATTCGACTTGCTGAGTCGGAAATGGGTCAGCTAAAATTAAATAGTAGCATCAACCTTAAATAATAGCGAAAAGGTTCAGTCGATTGTCAATGAAGAGGATCGACCCAGCGATGAACCGGATCTGAATTGCGATGATCAAAGGCGATAACAGTTTTTTTGTTGTCGTCTTTTTTTGCGTTGAGCGTCTGAATTACTGATTTATCAGATAATTCAATCAACTTATCAAAGGCGATAAGCATAGCGGCCGGCCATACGTGCAGGTTTTAAAGTGGGTTGATCAGATAATCACTGAACCCGATTCAGTGATTGGCATAAATAACGAAAAAAGAGAATTATGGAGGAAATTATGATTAATTCAGGAGATGTAACATTTATTCTGATTTGTACCATGCTGGTTTTTTTTATGACCCCAGGACTGGCACTATTCTATGCCGGGATGGTGCGACGGAAAAATGTGCTTAATACGATCATGTCAGTGGTGTTTTGCTGCGGACTGGCAACGGTGATGTGGTATATGGTGGGATATTCCCTGGCTTTTGGTCCGGATTTTGGCGGGTTTGGTGTGATTGGTGATTTAAGCAATGTGTTTTTCAGGGGCATCAGTGCATCGGCGCCAGGCCCCTATGCGGGTAGTATCCCGGGTCAGCTATTTGCTATTTTTCAACTGGTATTCTGTATGGTTACGCCAGCGATTGTGGTCGGTTCGCTGTCGGGAAGAATGCGGTTTTCGGCATTGTTTATTTTTGTAACGTTTTGGATGCTGCTGGTTTATTATCCAATGGCTCATATGGTTTGGGGTCAGGGTGGTTTGATTGCCGGTTTCGGTGCGGTTGATTTTGCCGGCGGTTTTGTCATCGAAATAAGTTCGGGGATTTCTGGCCTGGTGGCTTGTATTATTTTGGGATCCCGAAAAGGATATGGCATTAAGTCCTATCATCCCCATAATATTCCGCTGTTTGTCATCGGTGGGGCGATTTTATGGGTTGGCTGGTTTGCCTTTAATGGCGGTTCTGCCCTGGCTGCCAACGGTTTAGCGGTTCACGCAGTGGTGACCACCCTGCTGGCATCGGCAGCAGCGATGCTAACCTGGATGCTGGTTGAAATGGTCGCTTATAAAAAAGTGACGGTCATGGGTGCCATTACCGGTTCGATCGTCGGCTTGGTTTCCATTACGCCCGGAGCTGGTTTTGTACCGACCGAAGCGGCTTTGTTTATCGGCGCTGTGGTGAGTCCAATCTGCTTTTTCTTTTTAACAAAGGTGAAGGTTAAATTCGGCTATGATGATACCCTGGATGCGTTTGGTTGTCATGGTATCAGTGGGATCTGGGGGGTTATTGCCACCGGGCTGTTTGCTCAGACAGCCATCAATCCGGTAGCACAATGGAATGGGTTGTTCTTTGGTGACACCCAGTTATTTGTGGCTCAGCTGATTGCGCTGCTGATTGCGGTGCTTTATTCGGGAACAATGACGGCAGTGATTATGCTAATCCTCAAAAAGGTCATGGCAATCCGGGTCGCTCCCGAAGCCGAAGCCCTGGGTCTGGATATCAGTGAACATAGTGAAGAAGGTTATCCCGCTTTTTCTGGAATTGACCAATAGTGGCTGATCGACTAAAATACCAGAAGACAGTAATTCTAAAACGAAAGGATAAAGAAATGAAACAGATCGAAGCGATTATTCGTCCGGAAAAGCTGGAACCGCTCAAGGATGCTTTTTTGGCAGCAAAGGTCAATGGCATGAATATCCGGCAAGTACTGGGATGTGGTAACCAGTATGGTTGGGTAGCTCATAACCGTGGCACCTCGGTAATGATGAACATGATTCCCAAAATTGAAATAAAAATTGTAGTAGCTGACGACAAGGTTGAAGAAATAATTCAGTTGATTATGAGTGTGGTGCGAACCGGGGAAATTGGCGATGGCAAAATCTTTATTAAGTCAGTCGAGGAATGTATCCGGATTAGAACCGGAGAACGAGGCGATATCGCATTGTAAAAAATGGGGTCTAATCGTTTTAATGAAGCTCTCTATATTTGCATTGGTAAATATGGGGGGCTCTTTTATGTTTGCTCGTTTACAAAAACAAATGAAAGGATTGACATTTTCATCGATAATACTATAATTAAGGAATAGTTGCAAAATTTCAGAAATGAATATAAAAAAAAGTACAGATAGCGAGGTGAGGGAATGAAAAAAGTAGTGGATGATGAACGTCTGATGGTGAAAATCTGTGAGATGTACTATAACCAGGATATCAATCAAAAGTTGATTGCCAAAGAGTTGGGTCTTTCCCGTCCAACGGTGTCCCGGATTCTTCAGAACGCCAAGGAGCGAGGGATTGTCAAAATTATTATCGATCCTATTTTTGGTAACAACTATGTGGATCTGGAAAAAAAGCTGGAGAGTCGCTATGGCTTGAAAGAAGTTTTCATTGTGGATATGAAACAGGACAGCCGGGATCAGAAGGATGAGTTGGCTAAAGCGACTGCCAATTATCTCGAGCGGTTAATTAAAGATGATACGATTATCGGGGTTTCGATGGGTTCTTCCATTGGCCAGATCTATCGTTTTATTTCAAAGGGAACCTCAAAGCGGGTGACCTTCATTCCCCTCATCGGTGGGATCGGACATCTGGGTATGGAGCTGCACTCCAATACCATTGTCGAAGCTTTGGCAAAGGCTTTTGGCGGCGTTTCTTATTTGCTCCACGCCCCGGCCCGAGTGTCTGGAATCAAGATCAAAGAAGAATTAATGAAGGAGCCGGATATTAAGCGGATCATTAAAATGGGCGATGGCCTGGACGTAGCGGTGGTTGGGATCGGCGTGCCCAATCGCGGATCGGCGATTATGTCTACCGGCTATTACGATGAAAAAGACATGGAAACCATGCGCAAAAAAAATGTGGTGGGTGATGTCTGTATGCAATTTTTTGATATCAATGGCAGCACTGAAGCGTTTGAGTCTGATAATTGTGTGATTGGGGTTGACATCAAGAAACTTCGGCGGGTTCCCCATTCCATTGGTGTTGCCAGTGGTTCTGAAAAAGCCCGGGCGATCCAGGGGGCCATCAAAGGCGGTTTCATTAATGTCCTGGTTACTGACGTGGAGTGCGGAAAAAAATTGCTGGAATTCGATGACGTTTTTGAACACGTGGAAAAAATTGGATTCGGGACTCCAGAAATAAAGAGGGCCGACTGAAAATGATATTGTCAAAAGAGGAAGCCTTAAGAGATGTTAAATTATTTGCTCTGGATATGGATGGAACATTTTATCTGGGCAACGGTTTAATTGATGGGGCACTGGATTTTATCGAAGCGCTCAGAAGCCATCAAAAAGATTTTATTTTTATCACCAATAATTCATCCCGGGGATCCAGCTTTTATCAGGAGAAACTAAAAAAAATGGGCTGCTTTGTGGAAGTCGACCAGATTATTACCTCCGGGGATGTGACCATAAACTATTTAAAAACCTATTATCCCGGACAATCGGTCTATCTGATGGGCACGCCGCTATTGGAGGAGAGCTTCCGGGAACATGGCATCAACCTGGTCCAGGAGCAGCCAGATGTGGCAGTCGCCAGCTTTGATACCACCCTGACCTACGAAAAGCTCAAAAAAATCTGCACCTTTATTAACAATGGCGCAGTCTTTTTATCCACCCATCTGGATTTGGTCTGTCCCACCGAAACTGGTTTTATCCCCGATTGCGGTTCGATGTGTGCTTTAATTACCAAATCCACCGGAGTGGAACCAAAATATTTAGGTAAGCCCTTTCCCGAAACCATGGAGATGATTTTAGCCATTACCGGGCATAAAAAAGAGGACGTGGCCTTTGTCGGCGATCGTATCTATACCGATGTGGCCACTGGCGTCAATAACGGCGGTAAGGGTTTTCTGGTGCTGACTGGAGAGACAAAAATGGCGGATGTCGCGAATTCAGCAGTGGTTCCGGATTGTGTTTTTGACTCGCTGAAAGAAATGATCAACTATCTATAAGCCTGTTTATTTTAGTCAAAAAGGGGAAGATAATAAGAAGACGAATCGAACATGTTGATGACGGGAACGAATAAATGAATAAACGGAAAGGAATGAAAGATTCATTAACAGGTAAGAAGTATGCATAGCAAAACAGTTACGATTATTAATCCCAGCGGTTTACACGCCCGGCCAGCGGCGGAGTTTTGTCAGAAGGCCGGAGAATTCAGAGCAGATATCCGCATTAAAAAACTGGGCGACGATCCCAAAGAGGGTGATGCCAAATCGCTCTTGAGTATTATGGCTACGGGGATTGGGCAGGGCGATGTGGTTGAAATTTTTGCCACCGGTGAAGATGAAATGCTGGCCGTGGAAACCCTGGTGGCACTCGTCGGCAGTGGTTTTGGTGAATTGTAATTATTATAAGACGTAAAAAAAAACACCGTGAGGTGTTTTTTTTAGTGGGCGGATATTCGATCAGGTATACGCCCCGGGTTATTTTTGTAAATAATCGATTTTAGATCGGCTTGACGCCACTGCAGTTCGTCCAGGTTGATACCGAAGTCCAGTTGACCCTGGGTGGCAATCAGCAGATGTTCCAAATTGCAGTTGCCGGCCCGCTCACCGATGCCGAAGAGGGTGGTATCGGCATATTTGGCGCCGGAGCGGAGTCCCTGGATGGAGTTGGGCACGGCCATGCCCAGGTCGTTGTGCATGTGTACCTCAATGTCGATGTTGTCGGGAATCCGGCTGATCGTTGCCTTGCAGAGGCTGGGCGACATGATCCCCACGGTATCGGAGAAACGCAGGGTGGTAGCTCCCAGATCCCGGGCGGTTTCAATCAGTAAAACGACGAAATCCCAATCGGCCCGGGAGGCATCCTCCAAACCGATGGTTAGTTCTCTTTTCTCATCGTGGATAGCCGCGGCGCAGGCACTTAGGGTTTCCAGCACCCGGCCTCGGGTGGTGCGCAGCTTCTCGCGAATCAGCAGATCTGAAGCCGGGACACAAACATGAATAATGTCGGCGCCGCAGCCGATGGACTGGCTGATATCAGAGCGGTTCATCCGGTTCCAACCAATAATCTGCGCTTTCTGACAGGCCAGCTTGATTTTTTCAAAGGCCCGGCATTCCTCTCTGCCCATGGCCGGGGTACCGGCTTCAATCCGGGCAACCCCCAGGGTATCCAGAGCTTTGGCGATGGTGATTTTTTCGCGGATCGAAAAGGCCATTCCGGGGCTTTGCTCGCCGTCTCTTAAGGTCGTATCAACAATATATCTGTTTGTCATTTTGCACCTCTCTGGCAAGGGTTCGCAGTTCCCGATCGGACAGATTTCGGCCTAATTTAGTGCAGTGGGATTTTAAGTGTTTTAGAATGCTATGGGCGGCTGACTCAGATAATTGCGAATCGTTTAGTTTATACAACAGGCTTTGGCGGCCGGAGTGTTTGCCCAGGACAATTTCTCGCTGGTTACCAACGCTTTGGGGACTAAAGGGTTCATAGGTATTGGGGTTTTTTAATACCCCATCCACATGAATACCGGATTCGACCTTGAAAATATCGGTTCCGATGATCGCCTTCATTTTGCCAACCGGCTGGCCGGACAGTTTTTCATAAAGGTCACGCAGCTCACTTAAAACCGATAAGTCACCGGTAAACAAATCAGGTTGACTTAGTTTTAGCCCCATCAGCACTTCTTCCAGCGGTGGGAAGTTATGATGGTTGGCAAAACCGCAGCTGATACTCTGCCCGCCAGCCAATAGCCATTCCAGAGCGATGGCAGTGGCACAATGGTGGTGATTGCCGGGGCAGAGATCCAGAGTTTCAATGCCGCTGTCTAGCAGGGCCTTAAAAACTTCTGAATAATCCCGGGTCATCAGGTCTTCTAATCCGGTAATCCGGATTTTTTGATGGTGACAGGAATGTAATTTGCCAACGGGAATATTTTTTTCCACCAGCTCATTTGGCTCCAGTTTCCAGAGGGCTTTCGGTTCTTTCGTCCCTGGGCCAGCCGAAGCGAGCGATTCGGGAAGAATCCGGGTCAGAAAAAAACGTCGCTGCCCCAACCATTGTTTTAAACCGGCAGCAGTGACCGGAAAATTAAGCCGGTCAACCAGCTCCGGGGTCAATTCGATTTTGGTGACGCCACAGGTAAATAGCAGGTCACAGAAATGGTTAAGATCCTGGCTGGTCATCCCGGACGTATTAAAGGTTGTCAAGGTTCGATCAATAATAGTAACCATTTGTGTACCCCGCTTTCGTTTGTTTTAATTTAAAATTGATTCTGCCAATGTTAGGGCAGCATCAATTGGTGTAGTATAAAATAAAAGATTAGCCCAGTACCGACAATTGTTATATCATGTTGTGTGCCTCAAGGCGAACAGTTGCGGAGCTATAACATAATAGGGTGGCATTCTTGCATTCGCAACTGTACGAATTGTGCGCATTCAACAGATTAACAATTGGTCGGTACGGTAGTATGGCACTACCCCAAGAGAGCTAAATAACCAGGTCTTCGACCACCTTGCCGCCTTCGATGTGTTCGTCCATAATCCGTTCCACATCGTCGACGGTCACCTTGCCATACCAGACGCCTTCGGGATAAACAACCACGATGGGACCCTTGTCGCAGATGCCGAAGCAGCCGGTGTTGTTTAACATGACATCACCGGATAATTCCCGCTCGTCGATTTCTTCAAGAAAGGTCTGCAGGATTTTGACTGAATCCTGTTGAAAACAATACCCCTGTTGGGTGCCGTTGATCCGGCAGCTGGTGCAGATAAAAATATGATGTTTAGGACTAACCATTTTTAAATTCCTCCTGATACGTTTATAAATAGTTTTAAATGATAATAATTGTCAACTTTACCGACGGAAAGTCTGTCTAAAAGTTAACCCAGTACCGACAATTATTACATCATGTTGTTTGCATCGGAGCGAACAGGTTGATAAACCTGTCCGATTCCGCAGCAAACAACAGATTAATAATTGGTCGGTACGATAGAGCAATGCTAGAAATTACCGGCCGTGCGCAGTTCGGACTTTAAGATTTCCTGGGCGGCGGTTTTAACAGCATCTTCAATCCGGTCGTAGGTTGTGAAGACCTTGATACCCTTGCTTTCTAACCGTTTGGTGGGTAGATCACCGATACGCATGGTGATGGTACCGTCGCAATCATTTAGGGCTTTTAGAATGGTGCCGATCTTATCTTCCTTTTCGTCACATTCTTCTTCGCCGCTGCAATACTTGCCGATCACCCGTTTTTCTTTAAACTGAACCTCGTCGTCAAGGTAGTCATAGATATACAGTTCAGAGGCCTGGCCGAAATGCTGATCCACCAGCATCCCGCCTTTGGAGGTGATCGCAAAGCGCAATCCCTTTGGGGACACTATGGTCTTTGATTCACTTCTGGCTTCATTTTCCCGGAAATCCAGGGAGATGTCGCTGTCCAGCTTGCCGATGGCATCAGCCCGGCATTGTTTGCAGTGATACATTTGTTTTAGATGAACACCGCACTTATCACGAATCGCATTGATTTCGCGGTTGGTGGCGATTTTTAAACCTTCAAAGGCGGAGCCTTTCACGGGAATCAGGGGCATCACATTGGAGATAAAACAGCCCATGTCTTTGACCGTTTTGACCACTTCTTCGATGTGGGTATCATTGATTCCCATCAGGGTGACCGTATTGATTTTGACAATCACCCCTTCATCAATCAGGAGCTTGATCCCGGAAAGCTGGTTGGCCAGAAGAATTGAAGCAGCGGCTTCGCCATGGTAGCGGTTTCCCATAAAATCCACATGTTTGTAGATTTTGGCACCGATAGCCGGATCAACCGCATTGACGGTAACGGTAACATGGGATACCCCCAGTTTGGCCAGCTCTTTGGCATAGTAGGGGAGCATTAAGCCGTTGGTGGATACGCAGAAGGTAACATTGGGGTCATGCTCATGGATTAATGTCAGGGCTTTTCGGGTTTGTTCAAAGTTTGCCAGCGCATCTCCGGGGCCAGCTATGCCGACAACGGTGAGGTTGGGCACCTTTTCTTTAACCAGTTTATATTTTTCAAAAGCGGCCTCGGGGGAAAGAATGTCGGTGGTCACGCCGGGACGGCTCTCGTTGGGGCAATCAAATTTGCGGACACAGTAATTACACTGAATATTACATTTAGGGGCAATGGGGAGGTGCATCCGGGCGTTTTTCTGGGAGGCACCACAGCTATAGCAGGGATGGTTGGCGGTTTTTTCCTCAATGGTCTGAGCCTGCGGGGTTAGTGGGTCAGTAGTTTTTTTGTATTCCAGAACTTTCATTTGTGCCTCCGTTTTCGGCTCTAATCCGTATTTGGATTTGGGCCCTTCATTATAATAGGTGTTGTACAGGGTTTCCCGGAATCCCCCTTCCACTGTTTTAAGAATGGTGTTGGTTATCTGATCCAGGAGAACCTGAGAGCCTTCATAGCCCAAGGTCCGAACCCGCTGGCCGCCGATGCGGTCATGGATCGGAAAGGCACAGCGGATCAAGGGAATCCCATGTTTTTCTTCAATCCGGCGGCCATCGGAATTCCCCAGCATCAGGTTGGCACCGAGTCTCAGAGCTTCTGCTTCAATGGTTTCAAAGTCAACATCATTTAAGATCACGTAGTTGTCAACAAAAAGCACATCGGCCAGTTTGGAAAGCTCAGCTTCAATCTTTTCTTTGAGCTGGGGACAAGCAGAACCAGTGGCGGCAATCACGGGCATTACGCCATTTTCACAACAGAGGCGGACTGCCGAAACGACAAAATCGGGTTCGCCGAAGATAGCGATGCGACCCAGGGCATTGTATTTATGGGAGTCGACCATGCCATCAAGATAACGCCCTCTTGCGTTGACGATTTTCTCCGGAATGGCTTTTTTTGACAGTTCGGATAAAAGCTCCATTAAGGCATCGGTATCCCGAAGTCCCATCGGCAGGTTCAGCCGTTTGTAGGGGACGCCATAGTTTTCGTAGAGGTAAACCCCCGGGGATTCGTCAGGTTTGATGGTATCAGACAGTTCGATGGTAGCCCGGGCTCCGGCCATTTTCTGAATTTCTGAAATAGGGGTACCATGCATCGGTAGCCGATAATAAGAACTCTGGTGGACACCATCGAGATTTTCGGAAAGATCCGGCAGCAGGATATAGGAAAGCCCAAACTGATCCAACACATCTTTTAAATAACGGGTATCTGCCGGGGAAATCATCGAACTGATGATATTGATCTTATTGTGTTTGGCAGTGTCCATCTCGACATGGGAGACAATCGCCCGGAGTGCCCGGGTGAAGCCTTCAAATTGAGTACCGCCGTAACCCGCTGATTTTACCGGAATGATTTTTACCGTCTCATCAGGATGAGCAGCGTAGAAATTCTTGATGATGTATTCAATGTCTTCGCCGATGGTTTCGGCCAGACAGGTGGTCGAAACGCCGATGACTTCGGGTTGATATAATTTGATCAGATTCTCCAGGCCGATGATCAGGTTTTTTTCGCCGCCGTAAACGGTGCCTTCTTCGGTCAGGGACGAGGAGGCGATGTCCACCGGCTCATTATAATGGGTGGCCATATGACGGCGGATATAGGTGCTGCAGCCCTGGGATCCATGGAGGATATTCATACATTTTTGAATGCCATAAAAAGCATTGGCGGTTCCCATCGGCATGCACATTTTACAGGGATTAATATTTAGGTTGACTAAATTTTTAGACATTGTTGATACCTCCTATGATTTCCCAGACCGGACTGTTCATCGACAGGTTGATTTCTGAGGCGAAGTTCAGGGTTCCTTCGTAGCCCGCCAGAGGATGCTTCCGTTCATGGTTGTGGTCACAGAAGGCTACCCCCAGTTTATAGGCCAGCGGCCGTTCCTTGACACCGCCGACTAATATATCGGCTCCCATTTCCTTCATAAAGGCTTCCAGTTCGGCCGGATTGGCATCGTCTAAAATGACGGCATCCTCGTCCACCAGATGCGAGATAACTTCGTAATCATCCTTGCTCCCGGTTTGGGTGCCGACCATTACGGTGTTCATGCCAAATTCGTGAAACTGGCGGATCAGGGAGATTGCTTTAAAGCCGCCACCGACATAGATAGCGGCTTTTTTTCCTTCAAGATTTTTGCGATATTTATTTAAAAGAGGAATGACTCTATTTTTTTCTTCTTCAATAAAGGCTTTAGCGCGCTTGATCACGTCTTTATCACCGACCGCATAGGCAATCCGCATCAGTGAATCGGAGGTGTCGGTGACGCCGAAAAAGCTGACTTTAATAAAAGGAATTGAAAAGGCTTCTTCCATCTGTTTGGCCAGATAGGTCATTGAACCGGCACATTGAACCAGATTGAGTTGGGCTGTAGGGGCTTGTTTTAAATCCTCGACTTTGGCGTCGCCGGTAATATTGGCAACGACTTCCACGCCGATCCGTCTTAAATAATTTTTGATGATCCACATTTCCCCGGCCAGGTTAAAGTCGCCGAGTATGTTGACACCACATGTTTTTTCGGGTAAAACGTCTGGGGTAACCAAGCTCATGATGGCATTACAGGCCATTTTATAGCCGGTTTTCTTGGTTCCGGAGAATCCTGGGGATTTAACAGCGATGACCCGGATGCCGTACTTTGCTTCGGCGTTGCGACAGACGGCGTCGATATCGTCACCGATGACGCCGACAATACAGGTGGCGTAAATAAAAATGACTTTTGGGGCATGACTGGCCATGATTTCATCAATGGCGGCCACCAATTTCTTTTCGCCGCCGAAAATGACGTCTGTTTCCCGCAGATCAGTGGAATACGAGTTGCGATAGCCTTCTTCGCCGCTGGATAGACTGCCGCGGATATCCCAGGTGTAGCTGGCACATCCAATCGGGCCATGAACAAGATGGAAGGCGTCAGTGATGGGGTTTAAAACGACCCGGGCGCCACAGTAAACACAGGCCCGTTGACTGACGGCCCCAGAGACACTGGCGGACTCACACTTGATGCCGTCGCCGCTGCATTCCGAAAAACGGATCGACTGGGCTCTTTCTGGTAAAATTGCCGCATCATTTTTCATTGTACAGCCTCCTTTCAAATAAAGGGGAGGAAACCCTCCCCTAATTAAGCATTACATTACCATTTCCAGATCTTCATCTTCACAGTCACGGTCTTGACGGTCCATGAGCGCATTGAGGATCAGTTCAGCCAGTCGGATGGCACCTTTATAGCCAACGATCGGCATGTAAGAATGAACATAACGATCGATGATCGGGAAACCAACACGGACCAGAGGGATATCTTCGGCACGGGCGACTTGTTTGCCGTGAGTGCCGCCGATTAATAAGTCTACCGGATCATTTTTAATCCATTGGTGCAGTTCAAACAGGTCACCGGCTTGCTTGGCAGTACAGCCTTCAACGCCGAATTTTTCCAGTAGCGCAGCGGCTTTTCGGTCAAAGGCCGCTCCAGGGGTCCCAGTTACCATGTATTTAGGAATCATGCCCATTTCCAGAACGATCTGAGCCATCCCCAAAACAGTGTCCGGATCGCCGAAAATAGCCACGGTTTTGTTGTGGGTGTATTGATGAGAATCCAAGAGGATATCCATTAACTGGCCCCGTTCTTCTTCAATTTCATAAGGGACTTCATTTTTAGAGAACTGGTTCAAAGCCATAATGAAGGCATCGGTATTTTCGACACCAATTGGCAGTGGCAGGGTTTTGTAAGGCACCTTGCATTTTTTCTCCAGGGTGTCAGCGGCAAATTCAGAGGTCAGTTCGCCTAAGCCCAGACTCATTTCACAGTTGCCCAGATCCCGGATATCAGCAATAGTGGTGCCGCCTTTGGGATACATGGTGTAATTGCCGGTCATTGGGGCATCTAAAACGCCGCTGGTATCGGGCAGCATAATGAACTCGGTACCCATCAGCTTCATCAGCCGTTTCATTTCCCGCATGTCGCCAGGGTTGACAAAGCCGGGGAAGAGGGCCAGTTTGCCATTTTTTTCGCCAGTTGATTCAGATAGATATTTAATAAATCCGGAGATCATGTTATAATAACCGGTAATATGTGAACCAACATAGCTTGGCGTATTGGTGTGAACGACCAATTTGCCTTCAGGTACTTTGGCATCCTGGATGTAACCACTCAGGTCATCACCGATGGTTTCACTCAGACAAGTGGTATGCACTGCAATGATCTCAGGGTCGTAAATATCAAAAATGTTTTTAATCGCCGTTTTTAAGTTGGAGCCACCGCCGAATACGGATGCTCCTTCAGTAAATGAACTGGAAGATGCAATAGCTGGATCTTTAAAGTGTCGGGTTAAAAACATCCGATGAAATGAACAGCATCCCTGAGAGCCATGGCTGTGGGGCATACATTGGTGGACGCCCAGGGCTGCGTACATCGCACCGACTGGTTGACATGTTTTTATCGGATTGATTCGTAGGGTGGATCGGTCCGATAATTTTTTTGGGGTTAATTCTAACATTATTCCATACCTCCTAAGCTGCCAACTAACGTGGGTTCACTTTTCCATGGGGCTTGAACCATATTCCAAACCGGGGTATAAGTGGCCATTGTAATGTCTTTGGCGAAATTGAGTGCTCCTCTGAATCCAGCGTAGGGACCGCTGTAATCATAGGAATGTAGTTGTCGTGAGGGAACTCCTGATTTTTGAATAATAAATTTGTCTTTAATTCCCGAGAAGAAAATATCAGGTTTTAATAGTTTTAAAAATTCTTCTGTTTCAAAATGGTTAAAGTCATCGGTAATGATGGCACCTTCGGAAATATCAGACCATAAGCCATCATATTTTTCCAGCGGAACACCGGCGGCTTTCAAAGCTTCAAGTTTTTCGGGCGTATGGAAGGTTTTGTAATTTGCTTCGTCTTTAGTGACCGTAATACTTTCAATGTTTTTGGAATCGGCATCCATTTTAATCGTCGGAATCACATCACGACCTTCGTAGTCGTCACGATGTCCAAACTCGTAACCAGCCAGGATAACTTCCACTCCCAACGATTTTAACAGATTGATATAGTGGTGGGTTCGTGATCCGCCAACGTAAACAGCGGCTTTTTTACCATCCAGTTTTGATTTATAATAAGACATTGCTTCGGAAATTTCATCGAGTTCTTCAGCAATAACTGCTTCGGTACGAGCCAGTAATTCGGGATCATCAAAATACAGAGCAATATCCATTAAAGACTTTTTAATCCCATCGACACCGATGAAATTAACCTTGATCCAGTCCATGCCGTATTTGGTTTTCATCATTTCGGCAATATAGTTGATTGAACGATGGCATTGAACCAGGTTCAGATCGGCGGTATGGGCATTTTTAAGATGATCATAGCTGCCGTCACCAGTCATGACAGAGACCACGTTGTAACCGATGCGCTTTAAGATCCGCTCAACTTCCCAGCCGTCACCACCGATGTTGTATTCACCTAAAAGGTTAACCGAGTATTTCTGAGGTTCGGCATCACCGGTACCGATAATGTATTTCATCAAACCGTTGTTGGCAATATGGTGACCGCCGGATTGGCTGACGCCCTTATACCCTTCACAACTGAAGGCTAAAACCTTGATGCCGTACAGTTTTTCAGATTCTGCAGCCACCGCATGGATGTCATCACCAATTAATCCAACCGGACAGGTGGAGCTGATCATGATACATTCCGGGTTGAAAATTTCAACCGCTTCTTTGATGGCCTGGCGTAATTTTTTTTCACCGCCGAAGACGATGTCGGTTTCCTGCATGTCAGTGGAAAAACTGTATTGAGTAAAGTCTTTGGTGTTTTCATCACCCTTGGCTTTGTTTCGTCTTGTTCCCCAGGTGTAGTAGGCACAACCGATGGGGCCGTGAACGATGTTGACAACATCTTTTAATGGGCCGATAACAACCCCTTTACATCCAGCGTAGCAGCAGCCACGATTGGTCATAATCCCGGGAATCGCTCGGGTATCGGCAGCGATGACTTGCGGTTCACCGCTTTCAATTTCTATGACATGTTCTTTTCGGTTTTTATATATTTTAGAGCTGTATTTATCGAGTACTTTATCTCTAGAATCCATTCAAATCACCTCTTTCTAAAATGCATCCGCATTTTTTTCGCCACTTCGTACCCGAATGGACTCTTCAATTGGGATGACAAAAATTTTACCATCACCGGGGTTCCCGGTTTGATTGTTGTCAATAATAATGGAAACAACCTTGCTGACATCCTCGTCTTCACAGATTACGGTAAAAAATCGTTTCGGAATTAAACGGGAGGATTCAGTTAATGCCTCACCCATCGAGGAGACAGGCATTTCACCGGCTTCAACAATATCCTGGATGATCGATAAATCAATACTTTTTTTGCCACGACCAAGCACCTTTAAGCAGGTAAAAGCAGGATAGCCTTCGTTGACAAGGGCTTCTTTGGTCTGGTTTACTTTATTTTGCCTGATAATCGCCATAACTTCTTTCATATCAATTCCTCCTTTTACAGGCCGGCTGTTCCAGTACTGATTGTATACGCTTCTTCTACCGGAGAAATGAAAATACGACCATCTCCAAAAGTACCTTCCTTGCCAGTTTTTGCATATTGCATAATTATTTTAACAACATCGTCTTTGTCTTCGTCTTTAACAATACAAAGTAGCATGACTTTGGGGATTTCATCATAATAAACGTCCCCAACTTTAATACCTTTTTGTTTTCCTCGTCCATATACATCCAGTTTTGTTACAGCTGAGAATCCAGCGGACAACATTTCGGATAAAACAACGCCTGTTTTTTCAGGTCTGATAATTGCGCGTACCATTAACATATGTAAAACCTTCCTTTCGCTCTTAAAGCATTAATCTTAATGTACCGACTAAATGTCCATCAAGCCGTGTTCCATCAACAGTTCTTCCAAACGATCCTGGTGCATTGGGGTAGGCACTACAAACATTTCATTACTGTCGACAGCAGCAGCCAAATTACGGTATTCCTGAGCCTGGTTGGCAGTGTCATCAAATTCCAGAACGGTTTTTTTATTGATTTCGGCCCGTTGAACCATGTTATCACGGGGTACAAAGTAGATCATCTGGCTGCCCAGCTCTTTTGCAAAGGCATCAACCAGTTCTTTTTCGCCATCAACATTACGACTGTTACAGATGATCCCACCAAGTCGAACGCCGCCACTTGAAGCATATTTCTGAACCCCTTTTGCGATATTGTTGGCAGCATATAAGGCCATCATTTCACCCGATGCGACGATGTAGATTTCCTGCGCTTTACCTTCACGGATCGGCATGGCAAAACCACCACAGACAACGTCACCTAATACATCATAGAAGACATAATCCAGATCGTCGGTGTAGGCACCGAGTTGTTCCAGCATCCCGATGGAAGTAATAATTCCCCGGCCAGCACAGCCAACACCGGGTTCCGGTCCACCTGATTCCACACATTGAATGCCCCGGAATCCTGGTTTTAAGATCGCTTCCAGTTCGATTTCTTCGCCTTCTTCACGAAGGGTATCCAAAACGGTTTTTTGTGCCAGACCACCAAGCAACAACCGGGTTGAATCCGCCTTTGGATCACATCCGACTACCATAATGTTTTTGTCCATTAAGCCAAGTCCGGCTGTCAGGTTCTGGGTTGTGGTTGATTTACCAATACCACCTTTTCCATAAATAGCAATTTGTCTCATAATCTGTTCCTCCTGAGTGTGAAAAATTTAAGATCCAATGCAAGTTTTTGAGCAAAAATAAAAGAAGTCCTGGCCTTTCACAACAGTGTAAATGGTAAGACTTCCTTGTCTAAAAAACTTATTTTGTTTTGCATAAACGAAAAGGTCTTAATCGGCCGCCCTGATTGAGCAGCAAATTAAGACCTCTTTGTCTAAATAGGGATAGATGTGAGGGTAACAAAAAGGTCTCAGCACTTACCCAATTGTAAGGAGCTGAGACCACATTGTCTTTGTCAAATCCGTATTGCATTGTTTTCTATGGGCTTATTATCCATGGAATTAAGGGATAAGTCAAGCTGCTTCGCTTGTAAACCCTTTTCAAAGTGAAATGGGTTTAAGAATTGGCTGGCAGTGCGAGTGTTTTTTTTGAGCCCAAACCGGGATTGTACTTTAGTTTGTTGATGCGTTTAATAACTGTCAGATAGGATGAAATCATTTTCACGGGTTGCTAATGTATTTTGAATCAATTGACAAATTCTTGCTTAAATAAAACTTAAGAGATCCTTAAATATCACCCAAACGATCAGCCACAGCTGGAGCAGGAAGAACAGTCGCCGCAGGATTTTTTCATTGGATCATGAACCAGTATGGACCGGACGGTGGCGGTTTTTAAATCAACTGTTACAATATTATCCTGAATGATTTCCATTTTGCCATCACTAAAAACAATGGTCATCGGTTCGGGAACAAGTACCTCCGGATCCAGAGTACCCGGTTTCATCAGCGGCTGGACGAACTGCTTGCCTTCCGGGGCGGTGATCATCAAACCGTTGTTGCCGGTAATCAGGGAGCGGACCTTCCCGGCGGGGGAATAGTTCACTGAATTTTCGTCGCAATTAATGCCATGAGCGTTGCTGTCATAGGCGATCACAATCCCGATCGGGGTGACAATGGGTTCGGGCAGGGCGGGTTCAAAACTTTTCAGTATGCCGTTTTCATATAAGGAGAAACCGTAGCGCACCTTCACCAGCCCATCGGGACTATTGATTTCGATGGTTTCCTGAGGCCACATGGTCAGACTCTTCAGTGCCCCGCTTTCATAAAAGCAGAGGCTCACGACCTTGGCGGAAAAGGCTCCCACCGCCAGATCAAAGGCCATTGGTTTGGCCAGGGTATATTCGTCATGCTCGGTCCAGTAGCCGTTAATCCGACCGTTTAAGGGGAACAAACGGTGGATCCGGCCATTTTCATAAAAGCTGATTCGTTCGGCGGACAGGTTTCCCAGAGAGGTGATCACCTCAGTCGCATTTTCCAGATCGATACTTTTAATCTGGCCGCTTTTAAAAAATTCCAGGGCCAGCCCCTCCCGATTTCTCAGGTTGGCCGGACCATAGTGGGGAATCAGCATCCCGACTGGGGTATTGATGGTATTGGGTTCGTCGAAGGCACAGCCTTTGGGTGAGCCGTCGGTATAGGTTTCTAAATAGGTGACCCCGGCGAGGGGGCCATAGTTTTCAGTTTGGCAGGTTGGCATAATAAGCTCCTTCTATTCACAGACGACATGGGTAATCACCACATGCGTAGCGGAATTGTTTTTATTTTCGACCCGGTATTGCATTTGCATTGCCGGTAACTGGTGTTCAAACCATGGCGGGATATGATCACAAACCAGCTTAAGGGCATAAAATGGCGTTTCTTTTAAAAACGGCAACAGCGCTGCTTTTGAACTGAGCTCCGGGTGTTTTCTCTGTACCTCGGTTAAATCAAAATGGTAATATCCGGGGATCTCGGTTTCTACCGGTGTCCGGGATAATAAAATAGCATCGGCCTGTGCGTCCTCATTCTGGCTGATGAGATCGGCCTGGATGGCGTCCAAAAGTTCGGGATCAAAATCTTCAGATTCACAGATAACAAAGCCGGAACGGTCAAAAATCTGATAGGGGACGCCGCTGATTGATTTGGCAATAATAATCCGGCAGTCATTGAAGGCACCCAGCATCTGGCTGATGTTTTCCCGGATCGAAGCCAAACCACCCGATAGATCACATGAAAAAGGAATCCGCTCGGATGGACTCCAGTGGGCTGCTTCTTTGGAAAAGAAGACAAAATTCGACATCTCATCAAAGCGGGCCAGTTGGCCGTTGTCATCACAAAAGACCGCCATCAGGTTTAAATTTTCTTTCATTTGTTTACCTCTTATGATTAAATCTTATAATACGAAATCCAGTATAATACGAAATCCAGTGTAAATTAGTTGTAGTATAGCACAGAAATAAAAAAGCGAAACGCAATTAACACGAAATCCGGTGAAAAACGATTGCAGAAATTTGGGACTTAAGTAAAGTTTGATTTTTTAGTAAACGGTAAAAAGCAGAAAGAAAAACACCCCTTGTGCAGTCAAAGGGTGTTGGTTAGGGAATAGACTAGTTTAGATCATCATCGCTGAACTGGTTTTCCAGTTTTTTCTGGCGTTTTTTTACCAGGGTGCCGGTAATAAACAGGGCGACAAAGATCAGGGCAAACAACATCGCAAAGATAAAGGCCGTCAGAGCGCCCAGGGCCAGCAAATTGTCTTTTAAATAAGCGTGATTTAGATACATCGTAATGGCATAAATGACGGCAAAAGAACCGGAGCCGATCAGGCTGTAGATCAGGTAGTTTTTGGTGGTGGGTTTACTGTAGAAATCCCATTGACCCTTTTTATAACAGCCGACCATGACCCCGCCACAGCAGATCATAAAGATGGCCCACTCAAATCCCCATTGGCTAAAAGGGGCATTGAGAAACATCGACTGGACGATAATACTGCCAAGCAACAGCCAGAAAACAATCCAGAAACAAACATGCTCGATTTTATACAATTCCAGTTCCTGGCGCTCATCAACCACTTTTCTAATTTTTTTCATTGTCGTTTTCCTCCCAGAATAAATCGTTCAACGTTTTTCCCAGCGCTTTACAGATGGCGATGCATAATTGTAAAGAGGGGTTGAATTTACCGGTTTCAATCATACCGATGGTTTGGCGGGTGACGCCAACCCGTGTGGCCAGTTCTGCCTGGGAGATATCTTTTTCAACCCGGGCTACCTTCAATTTTATATTTTTCATCTAATCACTCCTGACATGATTTATAGTATACTATAAAAAACAAAAAGTCAAATATATATTGCATTATGTTATATAAAAAAAGCAGACTGTGATTGTCTGCTGGTTGTGAAAAGGGCCTTTTGAGGCTGGCCGCAGCAATCAATTTTTAATTGCGGTACAAGGAACCTAATCAAAAAATGACAACTGCTGGCTACCGTGCTCCAGTTTATAATGGCCGACAATGTCCTCCATTTTGTAGAGTAGCCCATAATGCTGGCATTCCCTGGTAAAGATCGTCCAGAGACTTTTGGTCTGAGGGCTGGCGCAGCTGTAGGCATTGCCAAAACGGCGGAGGTACTCTTTTTTGATGCCGGGAAAATGGGCATCCAGCTGATCGTAATAATAAAGGCGTTGGGAATCCCGCAGAGTCACCCCGAAGGCAGGATAAATAAACCGGGCGCCCTGCTCGGCTGCAGCAGTCACAATGGCCTTAATATTTGCCGGGGTATCATTGATAAAGGGGAGAATCGGCATTAGCAGGACTCCGGCAAAGATGCCACTGTCCGACAATTCTTTTATCGCCGCAAAGCGGGCACTGCTGGGGGCTACGTGGGGTTCGATGAGTTTAGCCAGCGGGTCATCAGCACAGGTAATGGTGATTTTGACCAGCACCGGTGATCGCTTCTGAATCGCGGCAAGCAGATCTTTATCCCGGGTAACAAGGGGGCTTTTGGTGGCGATGGCCACCCCATAACCATAGCGTTTAAACAGCTCCAGGGCCTGACGGGTGAGCTGATGTTTCTTTTCCATGGGATTATAGGGGTCGCTCATGGCGCCGGTACCTACCACGCCCTTTAAAGTTTTGCGGCGCAGGTTATCCTCCAGAATGGCCAGGGCTTTTGTTTTGGCTCGAACCTGATCAAAAGCGTTGATCCCATAGCAGTCGCTGCGGCTGTCGCAGTAAATACAGCCATGGGAGCAGCCCCGGTAGATATTCATGTTATAGTCGGTGCCGAACCAGAAATTATTTTTGGTTCGGGTCAGCATATTTTTAGCCGGGATGGTTTCCATAAGTGACCTTTCTTTCGTGAGCTATTAGCGGACAATCAAACCCATTAGCTTAGCCAGTTCAGCGGCCTGGAAGGTGGTGACAACAGCCCCGCTTAATGCCTCGATGGAGACGATCAGACCATCGATCTGGCAGCTGGTGAAGTCCAGTCCTTTGAGGGGTGTTTTAAAAAAACTGGTTTGGCTGAAATTGACATCATCCAGTTTGATCTGAGTGAGTTTGCACTCGGAAATGGTGGCTTCGCTAAAATCACATTGGGAAATTTCCAGGGCCTTGAGTTTGGCCTTGCTAAAATTGGCATAGTGAAAACTGGAGTCCGTGGCCAGAAAATTTTCCAGCTGAGCTTGAAAAAAATCAGCACCCACCAGTTTACAGGCAAAAAACTCACAGCGATTGAAATAACCCTCGGCAAAACTGCTGTTGGACAGGCTGCAGGACTTAAAACGCAGATCCCGGCCGTCGATTTTTTCAAAATTGCAGTCCGAAAAGTCACAGTTTTCAAAAAGTGATTCCCGAAATGAGAGCTGGGAAAAATCTTCATTAATAAATGTTAAATCTTTAAAATGCTGGCCTTCAATATCCTCTTCTTCATCCCGGGCCCAGGCCAGCAGGGAGAAAAAATCCTCGGTGAACTCCAGAACAGGAGGAATGTTTGGTGTTGATCGTTTCATAAAGCCTCCGGTAGTATAGTATATTATGATCAGTTTAACACGATTTTTAAAACTGCACAATTAAATGGGCTTCAGATATTTGCAATTTTCAGCGATAAAGCTTATAATTTTTTAAGAGTCATTGTGATTATACAAAAAAACAGGAGTAAAAATGAAAACATCTCAGCGTATCCAAAAAATGGGAGAACCTGCCCTTTTAAAATATTATCCACTGGTTAGTGAGGCCCAGAAAAAGGGCAAGAAAGTTTATTTTTTAAACATCGGCCAGCCGGATATCAAAACCCCGGCCGGTTTTTTAGACAGTGTTAACTGTATTGATCAGGAAGTCTTATCCTACCAGGCTCCGGAGGGGATCATCGAGCTTCGGCAAGCAGCCTGCGATTATTACCGGCGTTTGGGTCTTCATTACGATGTCGGTGATCTTTTTGTCACCAACGGCGGCAGCGAGGCCCTGTTGTTTACCTTTATCGGGATCTGCAATGCCGGAGATGAAATCCTCACCGCCGAACCGCTCTATAGCATTTATAAGGAAATGGCGGCGGCCACCGATGTTAATCTGGTTGGTTTTAAAACCTACGCTGAAGACGGCTTTGCCCTGCCAGCGGCTGCGGTGATTGAAGCAGCCATTACACCCCGAACCAAGGCGCTGTTGATGACCAATCCCGGGAATCCCACCGGTAAGGTTTTTTCCCGGGAAGAAATTGAGGTGATGGTGAAACTGGCCATCAAACACAATCTCTATCTGATTTCTGATGAGGTTTACCGGGAGTTTGTCTATGACAGTCAGGACTATCTGAGTCCGGCCCAGTATGACGAACTGGCCCAGCATTTTATTCTGATTGACAGTATTTCCAAACGCTACAGCGCCTGTGGGGCCCGGATCGGTTTTATTGTCTCCAAAAATAAAACCCTGATGAATCAGCTTAAAAAATTGGTTCAGATGCGGCTGTCGGTTTCGACAATCGATCAGATTGGAGCGGTTTCGTTGCTGAAGCTGGATGGGGATTTTTTTGATGGGGTTTTAAAGGAATATACCTGTCGCCGGGAGATTGTTTACGCTGCTCTTCAGGAAATTCCTGGGGTTATCTGCAAAGAACCCCGGGGGGCTTTTTACTTTATGGCCAAGTTGCCAATCAAAGAAGCCAGTCATTTTATCGAGTGGCTGATCACTGATTTTGATTATCAGGGTGAAACAGTGCTGTTATCCCCGGCCAATGATTTTTATTTAAACCCCCAGGACGGTGCTGATGAGGTTCGGATTGCCTATGTGCTTAATGGCGAGGATATGAAAAAGAGTATGGAAGTATTAAAGCATGGTCTGTCTACGTATGAAAAAGCTTTTCCAGAGCAGTGTAAATAAAAAAACAAGAGGAGAATAAATTGAAAATCAAGTCAGTACAGAAGGGGCAAAATTATCTGGGCTTTCTCTTTATAAAGTCGCAGATGACCAAAACCGCTACCAATGGCAGTCGCTATTTTAATATGGTCTTGAATGATGCCGATTTTGACGAAATCGATGGGAAGAAATGGGACGTAAAACCAGAGGAAGAGGAAATCTTCACCAATGGCAAACTGGTAAAAATAAAGGGCAAGGTTCAGGAATTCAACAACCGGCTACAGCTGATCGTCGAAAAAATGCGGTTGGTCGATGAATCAGATGAGGTGAGCATCAATGATTTCATTGAAACCGTACCGGTGGATATTGATGAAATGCTGGGTTATATCAATGATACCATTGATGATTTTACCAATGCTGACATTGCTGCCATCACCAGTAAAATCTTTAGTGATCAAACCGAGATTCTGAGCTATTTTCCAGCCGCCAAAAAGCATCATCATGCCATAAAGGGCGGACTGCTTTATCATATTTATTCGATGCTCCGTATCGGCAAGAGTCTGGCGGGAATTTATCCCTTGATCAACCGGGATCTGCTGTATGCTGGCATCATCCTCCACGATATCGGAAAAATCAATGAGATGGTTTCGGATGAAAACGGATCGGTATCCGATTATACCCCTGAGGGCAAACTGCTGGGGCACATCACCCAGGAAATTGTCGAACTGGAGCTGGTCGGTCAGTCTCTGGGCGCCGATCCGGAGGTTCTGATGATGCTTAAACACATGATTCTTTCCCATCATTACCAGCCGGAATTTGGCAGTCCCAAACGGCCAATGTTTCCGGAAGCAGAACTGCTCCATCACATTGACATGATCGATGCCCGGATGTATACCATGGAACAGGCCCTCAACCGGGTGGAACCGGGAAGCTTCACTGAAGCCAATTGGAGCCTTGACGGAATCAGTCTGTATCGCCGTAGTTTTTTATAGGAGCAGCTTATGAGCCTTGTCTATCAGGAAAAAAAGCGGGTGGCCTGTTACGAATCGGATTCCACCGAGAAAATGCTGCCCACCACTGCCATGAACTATTTTCAGGAAGCCTCCACCAACCAGGGCAATCAGTTGGGTTTGGGTGGGGATTACTTAAAGGAAAACAATCTGGCCTGGTTTCTGGTCAAATATGCGATCCGCTTCTACGATTATCCTCGCTACCAGGATGAGGTGATGGTGACGACTCGGGCGACCGGGATGGAGAAATTCTGTGCCACAAGACGGTTCACCGTCGAGGATGCAAGTGGCGTAGTTAAGGTTACCGCCGATACTCAGTGGTTGCTGATTAACCGGGAGACCGAAAAAATGGAGCGTATTGACGAACATCCGGAGATGGATGCCTATGAGTGTTTTGATAAAGGGGAACCGATCTTCAAGAAGCTTTCAAAAATCAATCAAGTCGATCTCGAAAAGTGTTTCTCGGTACGGTTTCTCGATATTGATTTTAATCAGCATGTCAACCATGTCAAATATCTGGCTTGGGCCATTGAGGTTCTGCCCCTGGAGGTGGTTAAAAGCAAGGTCCTGGCTGAAGCAAAAATGATTTATAAGGCCCAATGCTTTTACGGCGATCAGATCCGGGCGCTCGGTGAGAAATTGGGGGAAAACCAGTATCGGATTGATATTGTTAATCAGGACGATATCATTTTGTGTCAACTGGAGCTGATGCTTAAGTAAATGAACCGCCTTCATCGGATTTTTTTATGATCTGGTGGCGGTTTTTCTTTTACCCGGAAAGGATAGGAAGATTAAAAGTTGTAAGATTAATGCTATTTACAAAAACAATAATAAAACGCTTTCAAAGATTATAAAATGGTGTATTTGTAAAAAAATTGATATAAAAATGAAAATAAAATTTAATAATAGAGAATAAATACACAGATTTAAAGAAAATGATGAGCCAAAAGCATCTAGAGTAAAAAATGATACAAAATTAACAATTGAAACAGGAATTGCAGATGAAATTATAGTAAAATTTTATCATAACTATTGTTTGATTTTTATTATCGAATCGGTTAAACTTATAGTAGTTGTTAAATATTTATCAAAGTATTGGAGGAGAAAAAATGGGATTTAAATCAGACATTGAGATTGC